>JACONC010000006.1:0-61061 GCA_014323925.1 Chromatiales bacterium
TCATATCTGGCATCAGTGTGTCACCTCTGGCTTCCCAGGCATTGCATATGCCCAAGCGTTTAGCTTACAATAAAATCAGCCGAATCTAAATATACCTGTCCTGGCATCGTACACGATCTTTAATTTAGTGGGTACTTAAGTATATAATACCGTCTCATAAACTTATATTCCGTTTGTATGTCTTCAAAACTCAATATTGCCAAAAGAGCAGCACTTGCCGCCGGTAGCATTATTGCCCAGAGTGCCAATTTTTTAAGTAAAATTAATATCAAACATAAAGCAGTAAACAACCCTGTCAGCAGCGTAGATCTTGCTTGCGAGCAAGAAATTATAAGGATTATACAAAAGGCCTATCCGCAACATTCAATTGTAGCTGAGGAAAGCGGTTTATTGGAAAATGACCGCGAATGGCAGTGGGTAATAGATCCTTTAGACGGTACCGCCAATTTTATCAGAGGAATTCCTCACTGCGCAGTGTCTATTGCACTAAAGCACAAAGAATTTGTGATTTTAGGTGTAATATATGACCCTTTCAAGAATGAATTATTCTTAGCCGAAAAAGGAGAAGGAGCAACCTTAAATCAGCGTAAAATAAGAGTCTCGGAACAGACGCACCTGGCGGGAGCGATGTTAGGAACCGGGCTTCCCTTTAGATTGGATCAAAATATAAAGCACGATGTTAAAGTACTGAGTTCTTTGCTGAAAGAGAAAGTACATATACGTCGCAAAGGTGCGGCTGCATTGGATCTGGCTTATGTTGCATGCGGACGTTTTGACGGCTTTTGGGAGTTTGGTTTAGCGCCGTGGGATATAGCGGCCGGTGAAATTATCATTAGAGAAGCTGGTGGCTTGGTTGCAGAAAGTAACGGTGGCTTGAAGCATTTAAGTTCTGGGAATGTAGTAGCTGCTAACGCTAAACTATTTAAGACTATTTTAGCGAAAATTAGTTCACTAAAAAGTAATGAGACTATATAAGAGAAGCAGATGAAGGAACACGATACAGATTTAACCCTAAGACACTGCATACAAAAAGTAGCTACAGGTCCGGAATATAGCAAGGACTTGAGTTTTAAAGAAGCACGCGAAGCAATGCGGAAGATACTAGATAGTTCAGTAGACCCGGTGCAAGCTGGTGTGTTTTTAATCGCATTGAGGATGAAACGTGAAACCGAAGATGAAAACAGAGGCACTTTGGAAGCTATACGCGAAACAATGGATATAGTAACAGCTCCCGTTGACACGGTTTTGGACATCGCTGACCCGTACGACGGCTTCTTGCGTCATCTTCCCATGTCTCCTTTCTTAGCTACGGTACTAGCAGCGTGCGGAATTCCTACATTTTCGCATGGCATAGAACAGCTAGGCCCTAAATATGGCTTGACATACGCCAAGGTTTTAAGAGCTGCCGGTTGTGATACTGGAAAGACGACTGAGGAAGCTGCCGGATTATTAGGCGATGTCGGTTGGGCTTATGTCGATCAAAGCCGATTTTGTCCGGCGTTGCACAAACTTGAGTCATTACGCAGCAGGATAGTGAAACGTCCTATACTAACGACAGTGGAGGTTTTAGCAAGCCCAATCAGAGGTAAAAAGAATACTCACTATGTAACAGGATATGTGCATAAAGCGTACCCACCTATTTACCTAGATCTAGCGCGCTTTTTATCTTTTGACTCGGCAGCAGTTGTAAAAGGCAACGAAGGTGGCATAATTCCCTCTTTGAAGCAGGCATCGCGTTTATTTGAATACCACGGCAACAGTGAAACACAAATGCGTGAACTAGATCCCGATAGTTGCGGGTTAAAACAGGCCGTGAGAGCGGTGCCAGTGCCGGACGATTTACCTGCAGCATCAGTGAAAAGCGATGCCATCGGGCCTGCCCACGATGTTGAAAGCATGGCTGAGGTTACTGCGGATATCGGCATTAGAGCTCTGCAAGGAGAAAAGGGTGTGGCACTTGACAGCCTAATCTACGGAGGTGCTATTATATTGTCTCACTTACGCAAACAATTATCTCTGCCTGAAGCAGCAAAGACAGTTGCTAAAAAAATTAGTAGCGGAGAAGCGTACGCCCGTTTTAAGGCAGCAGTGAATTAATATTGATGTAATACTAAAAGGAGAAACTTATGGATAAGTTTTATAGAGAAGCTACAACTAAGATGGAACAGGCGGGTGTGCAACCCGATTATATTATCGGCTGGCAAGGTGGTTATTTAGGACATCCTGAGCGCGAAGAGCAACGCGCAAGCGATGCCTATACAGCTGGTTATAAGGACGGTTCAGAAAAATCTTTAGAGAACATTTCGGCCTGGGCAAAGTCTTAACTCGAATCACCAATATTGATTTTTAACAAATCGCTTGACAGGCAAGGATATCCTTATATCTTTGCATTAATCCCAGGTGTAATTAAATAGTTCTATGTCTTTCGCATATTTTTCAGCTACCAGCGCGCGCGTTCTGTCCTTATATGCATCTTTATAACTGCCGGGACTACTGCTTTGTTTTTTCTCCGAAATAATATCAGATAGGTCTAAATCCACGGAGATTCTTTTTAGAACCTTGAACATGTCCGACTGGAAATTTTCAAACTGCCCTAGAAAATTGATTCTTTCCATTTCCAAGTAATAATGTTGGGGTAAAAAGTGTGGGTCACATAGATGATCAGGTACCTGCACTACGAAATCGACAAAATCTTCAAATTGCATATCCTTAAAATTTAGATCGCCGTAGCGTTTTATAAAATCCTTAAACTCTCCTTTTTCGTTATAGTACGAGTTGCTTTTAGAAAAAAATCTTGGTGGGTCATAAATTTTATTTTTATAACAGGAAAATAACCTATCCCACGGATCTCTGACAAATGAAAATCGATAATAATCCTTATATTGCTCAATATTTGATTCTTTCATGGTCAGGCGCTTCATCGCGTTATTTTTTGTGTGCACACCTAAGCCTTTGATGTCTATGTTTTCTAATTTTGCAAGGCAGGTTTTAATAGTCGTACAAGCGACCTTAGGAATAGAATAGTACATCACTTTATATCTATCAGAGTAATGCACTATTTTCGCTTTCTCAGTGGGAGATCTATATTTAGCCGTAGGCTTAAACTTGGATAGTAATTTATTTGCCGGTGTACCCATGCTGATTATGATTCTGGTTGCGTTAAGAAATTATCCAATACTTTAATGAGATTATCGTGTATATTGTATGATTCTATATCAAGTATGTATGTTACCGCCCACTTGCGATTTTCGCAACGGATTATTTTGCCTGCATATTCTCCTAGTATACGCCGCATATTAAAACCTGGTTCCCCGTCATAATGGCATTCAGAATATTCATCACTTCGCCGATTTAATAATATCGGGAAAGACTCTCTTCCGTTTATCCCGTCTTTTGCATCATGGCGATTATCTCTGATAATCTCTGCTAAATGGCGTGCTGTTGCGAATACGATCTTCTGCCTTTCCTGCATAAGTGTTGAATTATATATGTATCTATCTAGTAAATGAATGGCATACGCTGCAAATTCCACAAGTATGTCGAGTCGCTGTGCATTGCTCTCACTAGAGAAACCTTGGTTTTCCATATCTAACAACGATTGTGTAATGATACGCCATATATTGGTGCTGATAACACTTGCAGTTTCACTGTGAGTTCTAGCACCTTTTTCTAAATTCCAGCGAGTTTTTAATCGAACCATTGTATCGGAGTCATCAAACCTTAATCTATGCTTGTATAATGAATATATATCTAGTTTTTTGGGTATAAAACATTATAAACTTTTTTAATTTTTGCTGTAATGAAATATTCTATTAAAGATCTAAAGACTACAGTGCAGCATAATTGCAATATATCTGATGCTCGTCATGCAGGCAACTATTCAATGTGTGTTTACCTTCTTAAGATGCGCGAATACTTTCGCTGGGAGAAAGGTTACGGGTTTGGAGTACCTTTAGACCAGGCTGAGCTAGGTGCTTGGCTTTGTCATCGGGAGCGCGACTGGGATTCTATAAGATGCGAAGATTTTCAACCGTTATGTATTAACGAAAAGGCTTTTGATCCTTTTGATACAGATACCATCAATGATGAATTACTGTCTTATGGTTATGTTTATTCAGGTGGCATAGGGGCAAAATGCGTGCCACATTTTTTTATCGCAGAATACGAGTCGCAAAGTATCTATAAAAATTATCGAGTATTAGTATCGGCAAAGGAATACGCAAGAGATTTAACTGCGCCACCAGGCATGTACCTAGCAAAGACTATATTTATCAGAAAAGAGTCGTTAAAAAGAATGATCTGGGAAAAACTCAATGAATGGTATTGGAACCGTCCTCGTAATGCGATGGCGATAGCACTTTCTTATTATGATTTTGATAACGACATAGAAGGCTCTTTGCAGCGAATGACTGAAACTGAAGTGGAGACAATTCTTTTACACGAAATAGGAGAAATCGAGGCACATAAGTATCTGCCCGATGATTGGAGCCAAATATTACACCGCACCGGCGCTACAAAAATAGAGTTATTAATTCGTTCCATAAAAGACAACTTGGCCGATAGCATTGCTTTGTTGCCGGCTCTAGTCTCACAGCGCAAATCAGCATCAATACATTTTTACATAGCAAACCTGAGTACCATGCGCAAAGCATTATTTCCCAAGCTGGTCAGAGCCTATCAGGATTGGACGAAACATAAAGATTTTGTAGCTTTAGAATCGCTATTGCCGGCTGCCGAACAACACTGGCAAAGAAAAGCCTGCGACTTGTCGGAGTTGATTAGAAATGGTGAATGTGAGGATAAGCAAAATAACGAAGCACTGATAGCTCGATATGCCTTTTAATACCTGATGCAGTGATAAACAAAATCAGAATGCCATTTCAGTCTATATCGGAAGTTAAACCGCACTCGTTTATTTTTGAAAAAAACAGTGCTCTCTCGGCAACACTGTGCAGAGAAATGATTAATCGTTTTGAAGAGAGTGTGGAGGAACAATTCATCGGTCGTGCTGGACAGATGGCAGTGGAAAATTTAGCGATTAAACGTTCAACTGACTTATTAATTAGCGGAAAACAAAAGTGGAAAGATATAGATAAGGCTTTATTTAGTTCGCTTGCCTCTGCTATGCAGGAATTTAGAGCAGTATTTCCTTATTTTTCCGGTAAATTTAAGGATATGGGTTACGGTATGCAGCGTACTCGCAGTAATGAATACTACCATTGGCATATAGACGGAGGAAGCCACGAGTTCAGCCATCGCCAATTGGTTGCTATTTGGTACTTAAACGATGTGCCAGGGCCAGGCGGAGAAACCGAATTTCTTATCCAACAAGTTCGCATCAAACCCGAGCAAGGAAAATTATTATTATTTCCACCCTTTTGGACTCACGAACATAGGGGTGTAACTCTAGAGAAAGGAGTTAAATATATTGCCACCACCTGGGTGGTATTTGCTTAACAATCAAGTGTGGAAATTCTTTTTGAAAATACCGTAAAGATTAGTCTCTCCGGTCTATGTCAAACCATGCATCGTACAGGTTCTTACATTGTTTTTCAAAAAGTGGTAGAATGTCGCTTTTTAATACACCACAATTTTTAGGAGGCAAGTATTATGAATAGGAACTTTAAATTGAAAAAATCAATGAGGCTAGTAACCGCTACCTTGGCAGGTAGTTTGACCATGGCAGGTGCTGTATCTGCCGAAGGCGATATCTTTTCAATTCAGGAACTGCCCTCAGATTACATGATAGCCGGTTCTCATATGGACGGTAAATGTGGCGAAGGCAAGTGCGGAGAAATGAAGAAAGGCATGATGAGAGAAGGCATGTGTGGTTCAATGATGCATAAAGATATGGACGGTAAATGTGGTGAGGCTATGCACAGAAGTATGGAAGCTAAGTGCGGTGAGGAAATGCACAAAAGCATGGAAGGTATGTGCGGTGAGGAAATGCATAGTAAAGGTATGGAAGGTAAGTGTGGAGAAATGCATAAGGACATGATGATGGAAGGTAAGTGTGGCGAGGGTAAGTGCGGAGAAATGAAGAAGGACATGATGATGGAAGGTAAGTGTGGCGAGGGTAAGTGCGGCGAGGGTAAGTGCGGCGAGAAGATGTAAACTCAATCCGTGAAAAATCATTGATATAGATTTTTTCGGAACCATATGCTGGTTAAGTGTTCACTTAACCAGCATTTTTTTTATTAAGTACCTATAGATCGTCTAGCGCTATGCTAAAGTCGCTGTCGCTTTATTGAAGGCTTTATTCGTAGCGAAGTTCCACTCTTCTGTTCATAGCATTTGCGTAAGGGCTATTGCCTTCCACGGCCAATTCTTCCTTACCACGACTATCGACCCTTATAGCAGAAGGTGATACACCCATCTGCACCAATATCTCGGCAACGGCTTGTGCTCTTTTCAAAGCTAGTTCTTTGTTATAACGCGCAGATGCCACTGCATCAGAATGTCCCACCAAAGTTACACTGCCTCCATTGTTGATAAGATACTGAGAGTGCAGTTGCAATAAGTTAATACTTGTTGCCGGTACTACGGTGCTTTTATAATCAAAGTAAACAATTGCACGAGGCAAAGATGCCCCAGTTACCTGCCTTCGCCTCGGTTCATCACCGTATTCTTCATCAAACTCGTCGCTAAACTCTTCATCAAACTCGTCGCTAAACTCTTCATCAAACTCGTCGCTAAACTCTTCATCAAACTCATCGTTAAACTCTTCATCAAATTCTATATCGAACTCTTCGTCAAACTCCTCCTCCATTATTTCTTCTTCGGCACTAATTTCAACTACCTCGTCATCATCATCAAAGAACCAATCCCAAGTATTAGACATACTAGCACATCCAGACATGGCAAATAGTGTCGACAACCCGATCAAAAATAACTTCATTTTCATGCTAATTCCTTCCTTAATAGATTGTATTTTTATCCATTATATGAAACTATTCTAAAATAGTTATAAGTAGTAGTATAACACGGGCACTGAATAATTAAATCGATGCCGTAGAAAGTTATATGATGACTAGCTATTCCTTACCGTATAGCACGGTAGGTGCTGGTAGCATGCTATAATCAATAACACGATTAGCACTGATGAAACTGCAAATTCCTACCGATAATCGCCTTTTTATAGTATCTGCACCATCTGGTAGCGGCAAAACTAGTCTGATTAAAAGAGCTTTAGCGGAATTAAAAAACCTCAAGTTGTCAGTCTCACATACTACTCGCCTCCCCAGACCTAGAGAAAGAGATGGGCGCGATTATTTTTTTGTTGATGAAAGTACCTTTCAATCAATGATTGAGGACGGCGAATTTTTGGAATATGCGATGGTATTCGGCGCATACTATGGCACATCTAGGTTATTGATAGAACACGAATTAGCAAAAGGACACGACATTATAATGGAAATAGATTGGCAGGGTGCTAGACAGATAAGGAATTATTACCCTGACACTTTTTCTATTTTTATTTTACCACCCTCACTGGAGGTGTTACAGGAACGGTTACATAGACGTGCCCAGGACTCTAGAGCAGTAATCGCTTCTCGCATGAAGCAAGCGAGATTTGAGGCAAAACATTACAATGAATATAATTACACGGTCATAAACGACGATTTTGAACGTGCGAGTGCCGAGTTAATTAGTATTCTAGCAAAGAGAGGGGAACAAAGTGTGCTAGAAAAAGCCGAGAAATTACTTGATAAAACAGTTAGAGCATTAAATCTATGAGCAGAGACGATAGTACGATAAAAATTACTGATGCCGCGGCTCATCAAATACAGCAATCGCTAAAACCGCAAGAAATGAAAGCAATGAGCTTGAGATTGGCGATAATGCGCAATACGGATGGTAGCTTTCATTATGCAATGGGTTTAGATGACCAAAACTATGAAGATGATCTCAAATTGCAGAGTAATAATATCAATATAGTTGTCAATAGTGCCATGCTTGGTATGCTTAGAGGCATGACCATAGATTATGTAGAACTGGAAAAAGAACAATACAAATTTATATTCTTAAACCCTAACGATCCTTCGTACATACCACCCACTGATACGACCTAGGGTAGATCAGCTAATTAGCAATAATGTTTTCTGTGTTTGCGCCGGGTACCTGCGCGTTGCGAGATTATACCTTTAATATTTTTCATATCGGTTATATCAATGTCTGGATAACCGGGGTTTAATGCTTTGATTAAATATCTTTTTTCCTCTATACGCAATTGTCTGAAAATAAACTCACCATCCACTTCGGCAATAATATAGTCACCGTCCTTGGCATCGTTAGAGGGGTCTATGATGATGATTGAACCGTCAGGAAACTCCGGTGACATACTATCTCCTAGTACGCGCAAAGCAAACGATTCGTTTTCGTTGCAACCTGAGTCAACGAGTAAGTCATCCATATTTTTCAGTTTCCAGTCAATTTTAGGAACTAATAGCAAAAATCAAGTGATCTATTATATACTTAATTTCCAAATATTGTGTACGATGCCACGACAGGTATCTGACACTATAATCCGATGGTTGAATCCTGCATAGTTGTCATAGAGTAGATGATATATCATCATAGGCACAGACTAGGAAATCTTGTATACAGAACTTAAACAAGTAAACACAAGATCTCATAAGTCCTAAGCTACCTTTCAAACTCTATAATCAATAATGCCAGGGGTGTACCAATTGAAGTATTGAATCTTTTAGTTCATGGGTACATCAGTATGTCACCTCTGACTTTCCATGCTCTGCATATGTGAGGCGTTTAGCTTACACTAAAGAAGCCAAACCTAAATATACCTGTGCTATAATCCCATTTTTTATTTCTAATCCAAATAATATAGCTAATGAGTAAATGTGCCTTAATAACTGGTATTACAGGACAAGATGGTGCTTATCTTGCCGATCTTTTATTAGAGAAAGGCTATACTGTACACGGAATTAAACGACGCTCGTCCTTATTCAATACGCAACGCGTAGATCACTTATACAATAAGTTTCACGAGCATGGTCATGGATTTCACATGCACCATGGCGATATGACTGATGCTAGTAGCTTGATTCATATCATACAAAAAGCGCAACCTGATGAGATTTACAATATTGCTGCACAGTCGCATGTCCAAGTCTCTTTTGAAGAACCTGAATACACTGCAAACTCAGATGCTTTGGGGCCGCTTCGTATGCTGGAAGCGATTCGTACTTTAAGTAGCGATAACTCAATACGCTACTACCAAGCATCAACTTCCGAGATGTACGGTAGAACTACACAAAGCCCGCAAAACGAGGATACTCCGTTTCACCCCTGCTCTCCATACGCTGCAGCCAAGTTATATGCCTATTGGATTACGGTGATTTATCGAGAAGCCTACGGTATTTATGCAGCCAACGGCATTCTATTCAATCACGAATCAAAGAAGCGTGGAGAAACTTTCGTTACTCGAAAAATAACGCGCGGACTTGCCCGAATTAAGTGTGGTCTGCAAAATCATATCGCGTTAGGCAACCTCAATGCGTTGCGCGACTGGGGACACGCCAGCGACTATGTGGAAGCACAATGGCTCATACTACAGCAAGAAAAACCTAAAGATTATGTAATTGCGCTGGGCGAACAACGGTCGGTCCGCGAGTTCACTGAGGCCGCCGCACAACGTCTAGATATGTCGATAGAGTGGCACGGTAGCGGCATTGACGAACAGGGTATTGATAGCAAAACTGGGAAGATGGTTATCAAAGTAGACCCACGCTACTTTCGCCCCTTTGAACTGCCAGCTTTGAAAGGAGATGCTTCGCTTGCTCACACAGAGTTGGGTTGGCAGCCAAAAATTACTTTTGATGAACTCGTCGATGAGATGATCGCAGAAGATATCAGACTTGCAGAATTTGAAAAGCTAGTTCAATAAATGTTTTAATCTTTGCCGATTGTGATTGATAAAAATAGTACTATTTATGTTGCTGGGCATACTGGTATGGTCGGATCAGCCATCGTAAGGGCTCTGAACACACACGGTTACGACCAACCTATAACAGCATCTCACAAACAATTAGACTTATGTGATACGCATGCGGTGCGCCAGTTTTTTAAGTCAAATAAAATTGACTGTGTGATCGTCGCAGCTGCGAGAGTCGGTGGCATTTATGCGAATAACACTTTCCCCGCTGAGTTTATATATCAAAATCTGATGATCGAGCTGAATATAATTCATGAAGCGTGGCGTTGCGGTGTAGAAAACCTTGTGTTTCTCGGAAGTTCATGCATCTATCCACACAAAAGCGAACAACCTATGCGAGAAGCGGCGTTGCTGTCTGGATATTTAGAGGCTACCAATGAACCGTATGCGGTAGCGAAAATTGCCGGTATCAAATTATGCGAATCGTATAACCGTCAATATGGTACTGATTACCGGTCACTGATGCCGCCTAATTTATACGGACCAGGCGATAACTTTCACTTAAAAAATAGTCATGTCTTAGCGGCTTTGGTACGTCGTTTCCACGAGGCTAAAGAAGAGCGAAAGAGCAAAATTGAGATTTGGGGCACGGGTAAGGTCAAGCGTGAGTTCCTTCATGTAGACGATTTGGCGTCAGCTTGTCTGTATATTATGCAGCTAGAAAAAGCTGTCTATCAAAAAAAGATTACAGCACAGCAGTCGCATGTCAATGTCGGGTCTGGAGAGGAGATCACAATTGCCGACTGCGCTAAGCTGATTGGGAAAATCGTCGGCTTCGATGGAGAGATTGCCTTTGATACATCCAAGCCAGATGGCACACCACGAAAATTAATGGATGTCTCGTTAATACATAGCCTCGGCTGGCGACACAGTATAAGTTTAGCCGACGGTCTGCCGTCATTCTACCAGTGGTTCCTCGACAACCAGGACAAATTTCGCGGTAAATAAAACTTTAGATTAATAGAGATATATAACGATCAACAAGTAGCGCAGCAAACAGTAGCATCAAATAAACAACGGAAAAGCCGAAGGTCTCCATTGCGTATTTAGGTCCGCGTCTGTACCGTAAAATAATACCGTAGTATATGAAGACCGCATTAAGCAATATCGCCGAGAATAAATAAATCGAACCGGATAGCGCAGTTGCATACGGGAGCATGGTCACCAGTGTGAGCAAAACGATATATAGTAATATCTGCAAACGCGTAAAGTCTTCACCGTGAGTGACCGGCAACATCGGCACACCAGCAGCGGCATATTCTTCTTTTCTATACATTGCAAGTGCCCAGAAGTGTGGCGGCGTCCAAACAAAAATAATTAAAAATAATAAAAATGCTCCAAAATCCAACTGTCCAGTAGCAGCTACCCAACCCAGCATCGGCGGCGTGGCACCGGCAGCACCGCCGATTACTATATTCTGAGGAGTGGCGTACTTTAAGAAGCGCGTATAGACGACGGCATAGCCGACTAGTGATAGCAAGGTTAAAACAGCAGTAAGCATATTAACCCAAAACATTAGTATCACAGTGCCAATAATTCCTATTGTGATAGCAAAAATAAGTACTTCGCGAGTAGACAATGCACCGCTAGGTAGTGGACGGTCTTTGGTGCGCTGCATTAACGCATCTATTTTGCGATCTGTAGCATGGTTTATAGCAGCAGCGGCAGCCGAAACTAATGCAATCCCTGTCATTGCTGCAATCATCGTACTAAAAGACAGTGTTAGCGGAGCAGCCATTAGCATACCCACCAGTGCAGTAAACAGCATCAGCACGACGACCCTAGGCTTACAAACCTCAAAGTAATATTTAGCGCGGCCGAGCATAATATTCGTTGGTTGCGCAGAGTAAATCACTGTCTCTGACTCAGTGATTGTGATCGTGACACGCGCAATAGTAGCAATAATGATAGCACCAATAGTATGGCAACTGCATTGTGCGAAACTGCAACTACTATCGGTAATGAAAATAAAATATTTGAAATCCCCAAAGCGATTTGACCAACCAACAATATGCTAATGCCCAATGCCACTCGTCTGATTAAAGGTGAACCATGAATAAATAACTTCGTTAAAAAGACTACAAAGAAAGCGGTCACAATCAATGCCCCCAAACGATGTGAAAAATGAATCGCAGTGCGTTGCGGGCTGTCCAACACTCCGTATTCATAATTGCGATCATCACCGGAAAACTGAAACGCCTCTTTATAGTTGGCCTCAGGCCACCATTGCCCTTGACATTGCGGAAAATCTATACAGGCTAATGCTGCATAATTAGAACTCGTCCAGCCACCAAGCGTTATTTGTATGACCAGTAAAATCAGCGCAACAACCGTCGTTTTATAAAACGGCGATGGTACAGATACCACGGTATCGCTATTGAACCAGCGCGCTAAATATAGCCACCACAACAGCGCAAGTATCGTAAAACCGCCTAATAAATGAGCAACAACAACGACTGGCTGTAACAACATAGTAACCGTCCACATACCTAACACAGCTTGAAAAACAACCAGCCCCAGCAGGACCAACATAGTTTTTCGGTGACGCAGGCGTGCAATCAACGCAAAAATTGTTAAAAGCAAAATAATCAAACCTAAGCCTCCGGCAAAATATCGGTGCACCATCTCATTCCATGCTTTATCTATTGCCACCTGCCAACCGGGGTATATTTGCTGTGCTTTTTCTATTTCGGTCTGTCCTTCAGGGACGCCCCACAAGTGTCCGTAGCATCCAGGCCAATCAGGGCACCCTAATCCGGCATCAGTGAGACGTACATACGCGCCCAGCACAATGACCAGCAAAGTCACTATTGCGGCGATTCCTATACCGTTCAGGAAATAACGCTCTTGATTAGCCAATTTTAGATGCCCTCAATAATCGCTTGAAGTCCTTGATGATGTCTCGCGAGTAAACATCCGCAGCATAGTTCAGAACCAAATTACCTTTCGGGTCTGCAATATAGATTTTATTTTGCTTTAACGCTGACCTGGATGAGTGCAGTGCTTCATTTATTTGATAGACAGAAAATGCCGGATATTTAATCAATAAATCGCTTAATTGAGGAGAGAGTGTAGCCTCAGGAGTTAAATACAAGGTGTGCACCCGTGCCGCATCACGCCCTAAAACTAATCTAGCTTGCCGTATCTTAAACAAGTTAGCTTGACAGTACAGATCACAGGCTGCAGTCCCGTTAAAAAATAACAGCCACCGGCCATCAAGCAACAGTGGTGTGCTATTTATATGGTCCCCTTGAGCAGTTTTAATCGGGCGAAAATCAGTAGCAGCGAGCACTTGCCCAGATGGCACTAAATCTCCTCGTGCGGTCGACTTAAATTCAAACCAGTGCTGCCCGAAATAGAGCACGCAGGCAATTAGCAAAGGCCCCGCATAAGCAAAGAACACACCAATTAACTTCAAACGAGATAGCTGTTGCTCTTTCATCTTCTTCGCTTTAAGTTCAGTGCTAGTAGCAAAATAATTGGCATTGCAGCGAGCGCAAACCATTGAACCGCATACGCTAGATGTTTGTCAGCAGACATCGGGATAATCTGCCACTTTCTTTGATAGCCTCCGCTTTGCTGCGGAGACATACGCACTACCATAGGCATAAGCGAGGATCCTAACAAATCACCTAAGGCAATAAAGTCTAGATACTGGACAATGCGCGGCCAACCGACTTCACCGACTGTGGCACCAGAAAGCGCAAACGGTTTGCCGAACGGTATGTAGATTGTACCAACGATGTTGTTGATCTCTGTAGTCACGCGGACATCGGGTATATCCTTGCGTACCGCACCCATTGCTACCCAACCGCGATCAATCAATACCGTACGACCGTCGTCCAATTCCATTGGCGTCAACACATTGAAACCGACGCGCCCGTCCAACACTTGGTTATCCAACAAAAACTGCCGATCCGACAACAATCGCCCGTTTAGTCGGACACGACGATAACGCCATTTTTCTAAATCATCATCAACCGATGGTAACCCACTGCTCGGTTCTGCTACTTGTCTTTGCTGGTATTGTTCTAAAATTTGCCTCTTTTGGTACATGCGCTCAAGTTGCCAACGCCCCAATCCGGCTAACAACGAGGACACCAATACAGTTGCTAAAATAGCCAAAAGCGGCGGAGAGAAACGATAATGCCCTAAGTTCATAACGAATATAGTGTAATATAACCGCTGGTATTATTATATTTATATGCTTATGTGGTTAAAGATAATCGTTTTAATATTGTTCTTGGCAATCATCGCAAGTCTGAGTTCAGCCCTTTTTACTATGATAAAAAATAACGGGCAAAGCAATAAGACCGTCAATGCACTAACTCTGAGGGTTGCCTTATCGATCATTACTTTTGTCTTGCTGATAGTAGGTTATGCTATGGGTTGGATTCAACCGCACGGTCTCGTGCCTATGTGACAGCTGTGCTTTGACACATAACCTCTTAGACCCAGTAAACAAATACAAATAAGCCCAACCATACCACATCAACGAAATGCCAATACCAGGCCGCAGCCTCAAAGGCAAAGTGTTTTTGTGGGGTGAAATGCCCGGAGATGCTACGGACCAGAATGACGAGTAATATTATAGCGCCTAGTGTGACATGTAGTCCGTGAAAGCCAGTGAGCATAAAGAAGGTCGATCCGTAAATCCCTGATTTTAATGTCAAGTTTAAGTCGTTGTAAGCGTGCATATATTCGTATCCCTGTAGAACTACAAAGATGAACCCCAAAGCAACAGTTAAGAATAAACCAAGGATCAAAACCCTGCGATTGTTTGCTCTTAGACCATGATGCGCCCATGTCACTGTGCCGCCGCTAGTCAGCAGTATCAAAGTATTGAGTGCCGGAATCCCCCAGGCGCCTATAGTCTGAAACTCACCACCAATTGTCGATGGCCCGTTCGCTGTCATCGGCCATAGCGCTTCAAATGAAGGCCATAGATAAAAGTTAGTCGCCGCCCCTGTTGCGTCGCCACCCAGCCATGGCAGTGAGAACATACGAGCATAGAATAGTGCACCAAAAAATGCTGCGAAGAACATGACTTCGGAGAAAATAAACCATAGCATCCCCCAGCGAAATGACATATCTACTTGATTATTATAGGCACCCGTCTCACTTTCTTTTATCACTGTGCCAAACCAGCCGAATAGCATCACTAAAAGTATCGCAAAGCCTAAGCCCATCAACGGCAATCCGAAAGATGCTTCGTTGAGCATCGCCGATACACCAATGAAAATAGCCGCCAAAGCAACTGAACCAATGATCGGCCAATGGCTACCATGTGGGATGTAATATGCGGTTTGTGTAACCATAAATTTCCTCTCTTCTATGTCTTCTTTTTCAAATTGTTTTGTTGCATCGCTTGTTCACTAACATCGAAGAATGTGTAGGACAGCGATATGGTTGATAAGTGTTCGGGCAAGTCAGGGGAGACCAGGAAGCGTACCTCCATATCTTGGGTTTCGCCGGCACGGAGCATTTGTTTATCAAAACAAAAGCATTCTATCTTCTTGAAATGCGCAGTTGCTGCAACCGGCGAAATACTTGGCACAGCTTGGCCGACCATATCATTTGTAGTTAAGTTTTTAACTCGATAGTGAGTGGTATAGGTTTGACCTGGATGTACTGAGATTTTTGCGGTCTGTGGTTCAAACCGCCAATTCATCGATAGATTTCTATTGGCGATAAACTCAATTGTGACCTCACGAGAAGTATCCACTGTAATAGGCTCAATCTCCACTACCTCAGTGCGGCCAACCTTGCCATTTAACCCAGTTAACTCGCAAAAAGCATCGTATAAAGGTACCATCAAATAACCGAAACCGAACATGGCTACTGCGACCATCGCAAGCTTAAAGCCGATTACGCTATTTTTTCTCCGTTGCTCAATCATCTGTATGCAACTATAAAATAAAATCCAATATAAATGGCTACAGCTATCAAAGCGACGGTTATCGCAGTCAGCTTAATATTCGTCTGCTTAGACACAAGCATTACTATTTGATAACCGGCGGGGTCGTAAAGCTATGGTAAGGAGGAGGTGATGCAAGTGTCCACTCAAGTCCTTCGGCACCTTCCCATACTTCGTTGGTCGCTTTTTTGCCTGAGCGTATAGTGGCCCAGACGATATATAAAAATAATAACTGCGCCAAGCCGAAGCCGAATGCACCAATACTCGCTAGCATGTTGTAATCGGCGAATTGTAGGTTGTAGTCGGGTATACGACGCGGCATGCCGGCAAGCCCGACAAAGTGCATCGGAAAGAAGGTCAGGTTGACGAATATAGTTGACAACCAGAAGTGCCATTTTCCAAGTGTCTCGTTATACATATGGCCAGTCCATTTTGGCAACCAGTAATAAACCGCTGCCATAATCGCAAAGATAGAACCCGGCACTAACACATAATGGAAATGCGCAACAACAAAATAAGTATCATGGTATTGATAGTCTGCCGGAGTAATCGCCAACATCAGTCCGGAAAATCCACCAATGGTAAACATAACGATAAAGCCTATCGCAAATAACATGGGTGTCTCAAAAGTCATCGCACCGCGCCACATTGTTGCAACCCAGTTGAAAATTTTAACCCCAGTCGGTATCGCGATCAGCATCGTTGCTAGCATAAAAAACAATTGCCCAGCAAGTGGCATCCCGACCGTGAACATGTGATGTGCCCAAACTATAAACGACAAAAATGCAATAGATGCCGTAGCATAAACCATTGAACTATATCCGAACAGAGGCTTCCTCGCAAAAGTCGGCAGAATGCTTGAAATAACCCCGAAAGATGGCAGAATTAAGATATAAACCTCAGGATGTCCGAAAAACCAGAATATGTGCTGAAACATCACCGGATCCCCACCGCCGGCAGCATTAAAGAAACTAGTGCCGAAGAACTTATCTGTTAATAGCATGGTGACTCCCCCAGCTAGAACCGGCATCACCGCAATCAATAGGTATGCGGTGATCATCCAGGTCCAAACAAACAAAGGCATCTTCATCAAGGTCATACCTGGCGCGCGCATATTAAGAATGGTTGCGATGACATTAATCGCACCCATAATCGAGGACATCCCCATAAGATGTATTGCGAAAATCACTAGCGGTAGTGCCGCACCAGTTTGCAGTGTTAGGGGAGGATACAATGTCCACCCACCAGCCGGCGCACCGCCTGGCACGAACAGGGTTGCAAGCAGCATTGAAAACGCAAACGGTAAAATCCAAAAGCTCCAATTGTTCAAACGCGGCAAAGCCATGTCGGTGCCGCCGACCATCATTGGAATCAGCCAGTTTGCCAAGCCAGTAAAGGCCGGCATCACCACACCGAAAATCATAATCAGCGCATGCATTGTGGTCATAGAATTGAAAAATTGCGGGTCGACGATTTGTAAACCGGGCTCGAACAACTCGGCGCGTATAATCATCGCCATTGCTCCACCAATAAAGAACATAATCATTGCAAACCATAAATACAAAGTTCCTATATCTTTATGGTTAGTAGTAAACAACCAACGTTTGATGCCTGATTCAGGTCCTTCTTGATGATGCGCGTCTGCAGCTAATGTACTCATATCTATAAACTCCTGTTTGATTTAACTCGTCGGCTTTATTGTAGGGCTGTTTGTTGCGGTTGGCTATGTGATTGTAACCACTGCTGGTACTCATTTTCATCAACCGCGCGCACCACTATCGGCATAAATCCATGATCGCGCCCGCATAATTCTGCGCATTGACCACGATACACACCAGGTTTATCTATTTTGGCCCAAGACTCATTGATAAAGCCGGGTATCGCATCCTTTTTCACCGCTAGATCTGGCACCCACCACGCATGTAGAACATCGTTCGATGTAATTAAAAATCGGACTTTTTTACCTACCGGCAACACCAGTTCATTGTCTACTTCAAGCAAATAGTTTTCACCTTTTCCTTGAACATTGTATATTTGCTCTCGTGGTGTAGCGAGCCTGCTAAAAAAATCAACCTTTTCATCTAAATATTCATAGTGCCACATCCACTGATATGCGGTAACTTTTACTGTTAAATCGGCGGCCGATGTATCCTCCATCTCGATTAAAACATTAGTTGCTGGAATTGCCATGCCGATAAGAATAGCCAGTGGTACTAAAGTCCAGGCTATTTCGGCAGTTGTGCTTTCATGGAATTGTGCTGCTTTGTGACCGACTGATTTGCGATGTTTAATCATTGAAATGATCATCACACCAAATACGACGACCCCAATGACAACACAGATCCAGAAGATTAGCATGTGCAGATCGAATACCTTAGCACTAATATCGGTCACGCCAGTTGTCATGTTGTAAGGTTGCAGGTCGGCGAAGACGCTCTGTGATAAAAATACCAAACAAGTGGTTATTCCTATTTTCGGTTTTTTTTGTGTCATTTTTTTGCCTTGCTCAGGTTTGGTGTATTGCCTTATTTATTGCACGAGCTAACTGGTATTTTTCGCTATCGTCTAGTGGTTCGCCGATCTCCATTTTTAACTGGTGCACCCCCAACCATAACTGCTGACGGTGCTTTGTTCGAGGTGAAGGACAAACAAATGCCCTTGACCACGCTTTAGGGAAAAGGCGGCTTTGCTCAATCTTATTGCGTTGCCGAATACACACTTCAATGTTTTTGTCGGCGATGGTGATCGTTTCCACGCGCGAGAGTTTGTTCAGACAAAAATAGAGTGCCAGTCCAAGTGCCAACATCTCAATGCCAGCAAAAGGAATAACCAGCCATAATCCATGCCATACACAAACAAACGTAATTGCAAAAGAAATACAAAGCGTTGTCAAGAAAAAAATCTGGTTCCCGCGCACCGACAACGATGGGGTCTGATAAACAGTAAATCTTGCCATTTGACTCTAATTTCAGTACTCAGTTGTCTCGTATAAAGGCACTGATTATACCATGATTTATTTACTTATTTAGGAACGCCTAGACGAATAAGTCATATATTTGGGTTCTGCCTTAACACAGGGAGAAACAAGAATATAGAGCTCTGCTTCACCTCGGCAATATAGATATCTAGGTATGTGATCTATTTCTAAGTTTTTGCTCGCAAAACCAGGAATAGCATACTTAGACATCTTCTCCGATTCTTTAGAAAGGCGAATAACCGCCTGTTTCCAACTTTGGGCTGCCGAGAGCTTTAACATATAAGCCATGCACGATATTATGTTGATTCGGGTGCGGCCTGGTTGACTGATATACGGTTTCGCTGCATAATGGCGGGCGGTGATTTTGTGCCATGTTGACTTATCGTGGGTGGGCAATGCACCTATCTCAACGGCAAAAGTTGTAGCGCTTCGCGCCGCTATCCTTGGTCGTCGGTTTCTTTTGTATAATCGCTGTCTAGTAGTCTGCAGATATTTCAAAAATACATGCTTGGGAGCTTTTAAGGCTATCTGACTTATGGTGTATGGGTTTAACTGCGGCCAATATCTTTTATAGCGCATTAATTTATAATAACCTATTAAAGGCCCTAATACTTTATGTTTTTCTGCCAAGAATACTTTGCATATATGGCTAACTATACCAGAGTGGCTAGACAGCATAAATATATCCCAAGGCACTTTATGACTTGCGGCTAAAACCTTCGGAAATGTAGGCAAAACATAGCCGTCGTCTTCTAATACGCAGGCTATATCTATACCGTTTTTTATCATTAAATTATAAACCTTCAGATGGCTTAATAGACAAGCGACCGTTCCCGTATCTCGGCACTTTTTATATATGGTCTCTAGGCAGGAACCTTCTATATCCACTTGCTTAGCAATCTGTGCACGATTCTTTTTTGAGCACAGATCATGTTTATCTATCCCCTCAACGAAACTATACTTCAACGAAAACGCATCTAGCTGTCTTTGCATGTATAACCTTCGCTCCGGAGTACGCGCAAGGTTAATAATATAAATAGGTGGGTTTTGCATTACTTATTGCTTACCTTACAATAGATTATATTGATCGCCAATTGATCCTTTCCCGGTTATAGGGTTGTGGCTAAAATCATAACTTTATTATAAGTAGCTTCCTCTGTAGATGCTACCAGCATCAAGTGTCCTGAGCTATCAATCGCCTCGTGAATCTAAATATACCTTTATTTACTGAGAAATGAGCATGAAAACTCTCTTTCAAGACGGCATCAAAAAAGGGAAGACTACATGGTTTGACATTGTTATGGCATAACAATGAATACCGCATAACACTGGATGTGGTATGATAAGCCTCTTAACAGAAATCGTATCATTGAAGGAGAACGGAATGGAGTTATTGGGACATTTGTTTTATTTTGTGTTGTGTAGCGCATTAATAATAATCGCCTGGATGGTATTCTTATTTTTCAATAATTTAATAGACCAAATACAAAGTAGCGTCATACAAGGTTTCTGGGGTAGCGTGAATACGGTAGTGCTATTGGCAGCTATAGGCGTTATTGTTTATTATTATGCGTTCAGTTTTTTTTCTGGTGTCCTACTTATTATGATATTAGCTTTCCTAATCTATGCCATTAAAAAAGCAGTAACTGGCACGACTTTAGTTAAGCGTTAACGCAAGAAAAGCTGATAAGCAGGGTTACCCGATTCGTCTTGGTATTGGTAGCGCGACTGTTGCATAGCCTTTTTGAATTCTCCGATTTTATTTTTCGGCACTTGCACCCCGGCGAGGATACGCCCGTATTCAGCTCCGTGATTGGAGTAATGGAACAGGCTGATGTTCAAGTCTTGAGTTGCAAAATATTCCAAAAACTCCAACAAAGCACCAGGTCTCTCGGGAAATTGAAAGCGGCATAGTTGCTCGTTGCGTCGGTTATCGTTGAGATGTCCTCCGACCATGTGCCGAATATGCAATTTTGCCATTTCGTTGTCAGATAGATCAATGACTTCGTAGCCTTTATCGAGCAAGGCAGCAATGGTTTGTGGTTTGTCACTCTGGGGATTCTCAAACTCTAAACCGACGAACACACGAGCCTCGGCTTTATCGGAATAACGATAATTAAACTCAGTGAGTTTTTGTTTACCTATGGTGCGACAAAACTCAACGAAGCTCCCCGGCCGCTCCGGTATTGTCACCGATAACAAGGATTCGCTACCGGCTCCGATTTCATAACGTTCAACGACATGTTTTAAGCGATCAAAATTTATATTTGCTCCTGAGATGATAGCAACCAGGACATTGTCGGTGCATCGGTGATGCTCTATATAATTCTTCATACCAGCGATTGACAGTGCACCAGCCGGTTCCAACAGGGTGCGGTTTTCATCAAAGTTATCTTTGATAGCAGCGCATATCTCGTCGGTGCTCACCAATACAACTTCATCTACTAATGCTTTAGCAATCCTAAAAGTCTCATCACCTACGCGTCTAACTGCAGTGCCGTCAGAGAATAAACCCACTTTATCCAGAGTAGTCGCCTGACCGCGTTGTAAAGCGGTATACAAGGTTGGCGCATCGCTAGGTTCAACACCAATGATTTTTGTTTGCGGACGAAACTTTTTCAAATAAACGGCGACACCGGCAATCAATCCACCGCCACCTACCGGCACAAATACAGCATCTATAGGTTGTCGGCATTGTTCGTGTATTTCCTTGCCTATGCTACCTTGCCCAGCGATGACTTGGGGGTCGTCGTATGGATGTACGAAGATATGATTATTTTGCTTGGCAAACTCAACTGCATATCCATACGCTTCATCGTAGGTGTCTCCGTAGCGCAAAATATTAGGGTTAAATAACGCAACCGCTTTGACTTTAATTGGTGGCGTGGTGAGTGGCATCACTATAGATGCGTTGACACCTAATTTCCTAGCTGATAGAGCAACACCCTGAGCGTGGTTACCTGCCGATGCGGCAACGATACCTGCTTGCTTTTGCCTATCGGATAATAGCGCAATTTTATTGTATGCACCACGTAACTTAAAAGAGAATACCGACTGTTGATCTTCTCTTTTTAGAAAAATGCGTTGCCCAAAGCGGTGCGACAAATAATTAGTGGGCTGCAATACGCTAACACAAGCTACTTCATATACCTTGCATTTTTCTATCGCCGCTATATAGTCGTCGAATATATAGTTTTCTTTGCTATTGGAAATATCTTTAGTCATTAAACTGATTCGTAATGAATAATAGTATAATCTAACTTAATGCAACAATCGTATGTTCGTAAATGATAATGTCTGCGGTAACGCTTAAAAAAATGGTTGCCGAAGCGGCCATAAATTACATCCGCTCTGGTGATTTAATCGGTTTAGGGACAGGTTCTACAGTAGATTATTTTATCAATGCACTCGCCGGTATAGCTAATCGCATAGAGGGCGTAATCGCAAGTTCAATGCGCACTGAGAAACAACTACAGGCATTAGGTATACCAGTGATTGATTTAAATGCTGCTGGCACTTTGCCTATATATATAGACGGGGCCGACCAAGCCGATAAAAATTTGTATTTGATTAAAGGTGGAGGCGGGGCGCTTACTCGCGAGAAAATCATCGCCGCGGCAAGCACTCGCTTTGTGTGCATTGTAGACGAGTCTAAAATCGCCCAGCCTTTCGGTACTTTCCCGTTAGCAATAGAAGTGGTTGCGATGGCACGTAGTTTCGTTGCTCGCGAACTGGTGAAAATAGGTGGCGTGCCCAAATGGCGAGAAGGCTTTTTGACCGACAACGGCAATATTATTTTGGATGTTGCGGCACTGGATATGAGCAATCCTCTAAAACTTGAGAGTGATATTAATCAGATTACTGGCGTCGTAGCATCCGGTCTATTCGCCAAGAGACCGGCTGACGAACTGCTCGTAGCAGGTTGCAAAGGTATACAAACTATACATCGTGGAAATTAGTCAGCAGTGTAGTATTATACAAGCAATTAATTAGAGTAATTTTTAATCATGTCGTTTACGTCGTTTATAGATACAGAATTTCATCAAGCAATTGTATCCTTTGCTTACTATTTAGGAGCTGTTGTGTTTGTAGCATTCATAGCACTCGTAATAGCAGTGATCGTAATGTATATCGTTGATGCCACCCAATCACAGCATACTATCAGAAAAAACTACCCAGTATTAGGACGGTTTAGATATTTATTCGAAAGGTGGGGTGAGTTTTTTAGACAATATTTCTCTGCTTTAGATCGTGAAGAACTGCCTTTCAATAGAGCTCAACGAAGTTGGGTTTATCGTGCTGCCAAGCAGCAAGATACCACTGTGGGGTTTGGTTCTACTAAAGATTTACGTCCGGCCGGAAGTATTTTGTTCGTCAACTGTCCCTATCCTACTCTAGATGCAGATGCTGCCGAGGTAAGCTCTATCACCATCGGACCGCATTGTCTAAATCCTTATAGCACCTCTGCTCTGGTCAATATCTCCGGTATGAGTTACGGCGCTATTTCCAAACCAGCAGTATTGGCTCTGTCCAAAGGTGCGAAAATGGCCGGATGCTGGATGAATACTGGTGAGGGAGGTTTAAGTCCTTATCATCTAGAGGGAGGAGCTGACATTGTTTTTCAAATTGGTACCGCAAAAAACGGTGTCAGAACTTATGATGGTCAACTAGATGATAAGAAGCTCGCCGAGGTTGCGTCACATCCTCAGGTCAAAATGTTTGAAATTAAACTGAGTCAAGGTGCGAAGCCCGGTAAAGGTGGTTTGCTTCCGGCAAGCAAAGTGACTGCGGAGATTGCCGAGATACGCGGCATAGAGATTGGGAAAGATGCCATTAGTCCAAACCGCCATCCTGATATAAATAGCAATTCGGACTTGCTCAATGTAATCAATCATATGCGTGAAATTACTGCCAAACCAGTTGGATTTAAGGCCGTGTTAGGTGCCTACGGTTGGCTGTCTGAACTATGTCAAGAGATTATCGAGCGCGGTATTGAATCGGCACCCGACTTTATCACCATTGATAGTGCAGATGGTGGCAGCGGGGCAGCTCCCATGCCATTGATTGACGATATGGGTTTGCCGTTGCGAGAAAGTCTGGCAATGCTCGTAGATACGCTTGAAAAATATAATTTGCGCAATCGCATTAAAGTAATTGCATCGGGAAAACTCATTACACCGCCTGATGTAGCTTGGGCATTGTGCGTGGGTGCTGATTTTGTCACCTCAGCGCGTGGCTTTATGTTTGCATTAGGTTGCATACAAGCATTGAAATGTAATAAAAACACCTGTCCAACAGGGATTACGACACACGACCATAAGTTGCAGAAAGGGTTGGTGCCGGAGGATAAAGCGATACGCGTATGCAATTACGCAAAACGGTTGGTCTACGAAACTGGCGTTATTGCCCATTCTTGCGGTGTTTCAAATCCTCGGCAATTATGCCGCTCTCATGCTCGCGTTGTAGCAGAGAACGGTTTATCTATTCCGTTGAACGAGCTATATCCTGCCGCTTGATTGAGTGCTCTTGCTTGGCTAATACACTACAGTGTCAGGGTCTATACTGCGCCATAGATACCAGGTTGCGACCGTCCGCCAAGGTTGCCAGAGACTAGTAATTTTATACAGTCTCTTAGTAGAAATTTTTTTGCCACAGTTGTACTCTTTGTAGATTGCATGCAGCAATCCCAGATCTCCGAGCGGCAATACATCAGGGTATTTCATATAGAAAATGGCAAACATCTCAAATGTCCATTGCCCTACGCCTTTAATAGCAAGTAAGGTGCTTTGCAACTCTTCGGGTTCACAGCGATGCCAATATGCAGGGGTTATCTTTTTATGGACAAAGAAATATGCGATGTTCTTGAGATATTGTGCCTTTTGTGCCGACAATCCGCACCGTCGTAAAGTTTTAAAATGACAATTGTAGATAGCGGATGGTTTCAGGTTATCGAAATGTGCTTCTAACTTTAGCCAAATACTATCCGCTGCCCGCACTGATATTTGTTGACCGACAATGGCACGGCACAGTGTTATAAAAGCATCTTGCCCCCCGCTTAAATAACTAGTTCTGAAGCAGGCTATCAGGTTTGCCATCACTGGGTCACGAGCAGACAATTCCGTGCACGCCTGTCGCCAGTATTGAGGATATTTATCGGATGTCACTATCGGCAGGTTCTTTTAGCTCAAGCGGTATACCTACATCGGATTTGTATTTTTGCTGAGTTTGCCATAACGATGCATATAAACCACCCTGGTCAAGTAACGCTTGATGGGTCCCACGTTCCACTATGCAGGCTTTGCTCATCACTAGAATTTTATCGGCACTCACCACCGTCGACAAGCGGTGTGCAATAACCAGTGTTGTTATTCCGAGTGCGATTTCATCCAATAACTTGAGTATAACTTTTTCCGAATGAGTATCTAGATTAGAAGTTGCTTCATCAAACACCAGTATCATAGGTTTCTTTAACAATGCTCTAGCAATAGCAATTTTTTGCCGCTCACCGCCAGATAATTTCAGCCCTCGCTCGCCGACTACTGTATCGTACCCTTGTGGCAGGGCGGTAATAAAATCATGCAACCCGACCTGCCGGGAAATTTCAACAACATCTTCTCGACCTACTTTGTGAGGGCTACCATAAGCAATATTAGTGTAGAGGCTACGATTGAATAACACAGTGTCCTGCGGGACGATGCCGATGACAGATCTGAGGCTTTGTTGTTTATAGTCGCGTACATCTCTGCCGCCTACTAAAATGTGTCCGCTAGTGACATCGTAAAAACGAAACAACAGACGAACTAGGGTAGATTTCCCAGATCCTGAAGGTCCCACGATTGCGACTTTAGCTCCGGCTGGCACGACAAAAGACACATCTTTTAATATCGTTCGTTGCGGGTAGTAGGCAAAACTAATATTATTGAACACAATATCTTTGGTTTTAGCGTTTTCAGAAACTGCTATAGCCCCTACGCTATCTTTGATCTCTTGTTCACGTCCAAGCAACTTCAGTATCATATCCATATCGGCAAGTGCATAACGGACCGCTCTATAGACTATACCCAGTGTGCTTAACGGCATGAATAATTGCAGCATCATAGTATTAATCAGTATCAAATCACCCAAACTCAAATTGTTGTCTAGCACACCGTGTGCGGCAAATAGCATTACGATGCTAACGCCAATTGCGATAATAAGACCTTGACCGAAGTTCAACAAAGACATAGTTGTTTGGCTTTGCACTGCAAACTGTTCCCAATCCTTTAATAAGCCAGCGTAGCGGCTACATTCAAATGCCTCTTTATTAAAATACTTAACAGTTTCATAGTTGATGACGCTGTCTACCGCAAGCCCATTGGCTTGTGAGTCAAGCTCGTTCATCTTATAGCGAAATTGCATGCGCCAATTAGTCAATAATACAGTGAATACTATATACATGCCGACCGTTGTAAAAACCACACCACCGAACCACGGCTCGTACAAGCTAAACAAGTAAATCGCAACCAGCACAAATTCAACGATAACCGGCAAAATATGGAATACCATATAATTCAGTATCGTAGCAATACTCTGTGTGCCGCGCTCTAAGTCTCTGAATATCGCCCCAGTTTCGCGCGTCAAATGAAATCGTAGCGACAGTTCGTGTAAGTGGTGTAGCACTTGAGTGGACAGCTGGCGCATTGCGCGATAACGCACTCGCGCAAAGATAATATCTCGCAACTCGTTAAATAAACTGGTTAATGCCCGCAATCCTCCGTAACCGAGTAACAGAGCAATTGGTACCACCACCAACTGCGTATCTGATGCATCAAGCCTATCAACAATTTCCTTTAACACCAACGGTACGCCTATCACCGCCAATTTGGCGAACACTAGGCTGACTAAAGCAAGCACGACACGACCGCGATATTGCCAAATATACGGTGTGATACACCTCAGGTTAGACCAGTCGTTGTGGCTATTTTCAGGTGCCACAATACGCCGCACATAAGAGGTGAACATAAGAAACAGATATTTTTAATGTCTAGCGAGGCGCAGCTTTCTTAAAAAAAAGCGCAGGCTCTGTTTATGATAAAACCAGAGTAAATCGATAATCGCTTTATTGGACAAACTCCACGCCAATGAACGACGCAGGCAATCCTCCGCTTCTCTATGATAGCCGTTCTCGTGCATAATTAGCCCGGCGCGCCGCCACCGGTGCGCCAATATTCTACGATATTCCTTAAGCGGTATATGTTTAAGTGCGGTTGATATTAAAGTACTATTTTCGAATATCAAACACCACATTATATATCTGTGGTGATAGCGGTCGGACAGTCGTGATTCTAATCTGTGGAAAGTAACCGGACAATCACCGATATGGAGCCACTTTCCTGAATCGGCAATACGCATGAACAATTCAACATCGTGGCCGGTCGGCAATGTTTCGTTATAGCCGCCGAGTTTGTATATCACTTCGCTACGAAACACAGTGCACGAAGCGATGCCTGCCCCCATAGTGAGGAACCATAACCAGGGATTTTTAGATATTTTCTTTTGCCTATATTTGATGGTTTTACCATCGGATATATGCTTGATAATACGGTCGCTGCTGACGGCAACCGCATCAGGGTTGCTGGCTAGTGTAGGCACTGTTTTCTCAAGAAAGTTCGGCGGCGGAATATCGTCGGAGTCCAAAAAGTAAATGTATGCGTATCTATTTGCGGCCTGTTGCAAGGCACTATTTCTCGCCTCAGCTGCTCCTTTGTTGTGAACATGTTCTATTAGTTGCATATTAAAAGTCGGGGATGAATTATCCTTCCACGAGCGAACGACATCTGCTGTATTGTCGGTTGAACCATCGTCCACGACTATCAGACAATCAGGTTGCAGTTTTTGTTGAAGCACTGCATTTAGTGATGCGACAATCGCTTGCGATCTATTCATAACCGGAATAATAACTAAGACACTCGAACCATTTTTCATCTATATATAGCGGGTCTTTAAGGTCTATGCTTCGCTCTTCTCAGACGAGAAATCTTTATTAAATACTTCCAAGATGGGTTGACTACTCGCCAACTTAAAGAACGGGTAAAACAATCATGTGCTTCTTCAATGCGCTTGCCAGTTAATAATTCTTGCCCCGCTCGACACCATGCATCAGCCAGTATGGCTCGATAAACCCTCTTGGCTATGTGGTAGCGCGCCCCATAAGTATCCAGCAAATTCTCGTATATTAATGCCCACTGTCTATGGTAATCGGAAAATTGATCTTGTAAATCCGCTGCCGATGAGGACTGCAATCTAGTCGCCGTGCAATGTTGGATACAGTACCAGGCACCTTGATTGGAAATCCGTGAGTAAAAATCAGTGTCCGCTCCCATGGTCATCAAAGGATTAAACTTCCCTGCTTTTTCAACGGCATCTTTGCGCAGTAAGACCATACCTGCTATTTCTAGTTTAGAACGCATCAGCCATAACCAGGGGTTGTCGGCCAAACCACTTAGATCAATATCTGTCTTCTTTTTACTCGTTAACTCCAATCGTTCTGGCACTGCCGCAACATAATCCGAAGACTTAGCGAGGCTTAAGGTGGCTTTTTGATAGAAATCTCTAGGTAGCCTAGTGTTTGCGTCTGCAAAATGTACATATTGGTAATCGCTTATATAATCCAAGCCGATATTTCTAGTACTTGCAATATCGTTGGAATTGCGTTTTATATATTTTACTTGCAGGGTCGGCGCAACTTTTTTTATACTGGTTTGTAGGGGTTTAATGGCTACTTCTAGTGCTTCATCGTAGATTATGATCAATGAGTGAGGTTCTAGAGTTTGCGCACATATACAATCTATAGTATCGTGCGGAATATTTTTCTGGTTATCTAAGGCACATACCGTCGCCACCGAAGGTGTGTTATTCATACAACTCTTGTGTACTTAAATAGCCCTAACTTTTTTATATAAATCCTAATGGTAGTAAACATTTTACCGTAATAAATATTGCGAGCAGTGGCTTGTATCAAAAAGGCTAATATAGATAAAACCGTAACTGGTATATTGAGTATAAGTCTCAGACTTATATATAAGGCCCCTTGAATGGAAGTGATTCTTCTCATTCTACACCATAGCGATTTCTGTATATGATAGCGCATTTTTATTATTTGTATTACCATATTAGTAAGCGATTCGTGTTTGCGTCGTTTGCGCGCCTCTTGTTTTATTTTTGATTTTGGTCGTCTGTCTTTTCTATTGCTACTAGCGGATTTTTGCTGCCAATTCTTCAGCATATGGGTGGACGGTTCTTTATCTCTGTCATAAGCCGCTTGTGCTCGCTGTTTTCTGGAGCCTAAAACAAATTTAGCCAAACCAACGGTTATATAGCGTCTCAGAGAAAGTGTGGGAATTTCTTTTTGCAGTTCCATCGGCAAATCAGCATTAGCACTACCTCGAACAGTTGATTTTCCCCTATGGTATTTATCGGCTACGATACAAGGGGGAGTAATGATTCTCAAAGTATCGCCGACAAGCTCCGTGTTACCAGTCACCCAATCGGCAGGCATTCGTATCGGAAACGACAGGCGGTGTAGTTTTTTTGCCGTTGAAAGTTTAATTAAATAACCCAAGGTCGTAAAAGGAAATTCTGCAGGCTTAGCGATATAGTGTCCGCGGCAAACCTCTGTCTTCCAGTAAACGGGTTCTGCGCCTTTATTAAAAGATTTTCTGTACTTTGAGTAATGGCCGAGCAATAAGGTACCCCATGGCACTTTTTGTATAATATCAGATTGTAATATTTCTGGTAAGTGAGGTGATAATATGGCGTCGTCTTCAAGCACACAAGCAGCTGGGATATTATTTTCCATCATGTGCTCATAGAATTTTATGTGACTTAACAAACATCCCACTGCACCTAAAGTCATACGCTGTTTGTTATATGTATTAGTATAGAAAATCTGCCGTCCGTATTTTTCTACTAACTGATATGGTGTGTATTGAGTGCCATCCACCGCCTCTATATATTGGCATTCTAGCCCCAGATCACTTAATTGCTGGTTAATTTGAACCTTACGTTCGGGTGATTTTTTTAAGTTGATGACAAAAATAGGAAAAAGACTGTTGCTCATGTTTTTTGTTAGCCGATTGGGTAGGAGTGCTCAAATATCTATTATAAATGCTAAGCATTGTAAACGATAGCAAGAGCAGAAGCGATTAGAAGCGAAATTTATGCTGTGCATGAATGTGCTTAACGGCATCTATAAAGCGATTGTATAAATTGAATTTATTTAACACCTTAAATAAGAGCGCAGTGGGTAAAGCTAATAACCAATAAATAAAGGGTTTAATGCCGTTTTTTGCCCGCCAAGCTATGGATCTGCGAAAACAATCTTGAGCTTGCTGCCAGCGTTGTTGTTTTAGCAGTTCTAACCCTGCGTGTCGCCATTTCCTTGCTAGCAGGCAGCGATAGATACTCGGCTGTAGTTTCTTTTGCTCAGAAAAGTTAGCAACGCAATTCTCAAATATATGACACCATTTTCTTAATGGATCGGCATGCATGTCGCGTAGATGCACGCTATGCTCGTGCATAACAACTGGGCAGCCGCGTACATGCAACCACTCGCCTAGGCCAGCTAGACGAAAAAAAAGTTCAGTGTCGTGTCCGGTTAAGAGTACCTCGTTATAACCACCCAGCCGTTTAATGATATCCGTGCGTAGCAATGTAGACGATGAAACACCGGCGCCCATATCTATAAACCAGTGATACGGATTGACACTTAGCCGTCTCTGATTAAGATATTGCACATCACCTCGTTGGTTCTTTAAGACTCGGTCAACACTCGCAGCAATTGCCTGAGGATGCATTTCTAACGCGGTTCGTGTTTTTTCTAAAAATGCAGGAGATGGAACATCGTCCGAGTCTAAGAAGTAGATATAGTGATGCTGGTCCTGAGCGCATGCAAGCCCAGAATTCCTAGCCGCCGATGCGCCTTTATTTTTATTATGAACGATCAACTGTGTTGTAAAAGGAGGTGATTTTGAGTCAAACCACGCGCTGACTACTTCTACAGTATTATCGCTAGAGCAATCATCTACGATAATTAAATGATCGGGGTGGTGTGTTTGCTTCAGTATAGAATCAAGGGCTATTTCGATATAGCGAGGGCGGTTCATTACCGGTATAACGACTAAAATATCGGATGATTGAGATGTAGCAATCAATGTAGTACTGCCAGTTTTATGTGCTACTCGATGCTATTGGGGTGCTCCCATAGCTAGAGCCTTTGCTTTAGCTTGCATGCTGATTTGCGCATCCTCAATATCTTCTATGCCCCAACCAGTTATATGTTTTAATATAAGTTCCTTTATACATTCGACATGCGAGTCACCGTCGTTGAGTGCCGGGATGTAGCGTAAATGAGCGCCGCCAGCACCCTTGAAAGCATCGCCTGCTTGCATAGCTATCTCCTCTAATGTTTCTAAGCAATCGACAGCAAACCCTGGGCAAAAAACATCGACGGTGCTTACCCCCTGTTCTGCCAGCTTAACTAAGGTCGGTTCAGTATACGGCTGCAGCCACTCGGCTCGCCCAAAACGCGATTGGAAACAAAGTTTATACTCATGTTCTTTCAAGGATAAATCTTGTGCAATTAATCGTGCCGTGGCATGACACTGACAATGATAAGGATCCCCCTGCAGTAGATTGCGTTTAGGCAATCCGTGAAATGAAAATACTAATCTATCCCCGGCACCATGTTGTTTACGAAACTCACGTATTTGATTGCTACAGGCTGAGATATAAAGCGGATGTTTATGATAGTGGTTAACATAACGCACTTCAGGCTGCCATCGCCAAGTACTTAGTATTTGAGCTACCTTGTCAAACACTGATGCCGTAGTGGTTGCCGAGTACTGTGGAAACAGTGGCAATATCAACAATCGACGAACTGATTCTTCTTTCATCTCATTTAATATGTCCTCAATCGACGGTTTGTCGTAGCGCATCGCAAGTTTTAGAGTTAAGTTTTGGTGTTCATTTTTTAGTCTGTGCAGAACTTTTGAGCTCAAACGCTCAGAGTGAACCAGTAGCGGCGAACCTTCGGGTAACCACACTTTTTCATAAGCCGCGGCACTTTTACGCGGGCGCAACGGCAACACCAGTAGGTGTAAGATCAGCCACCATAGCGGGCGAGGGATTTCTACTACTCTCGGATCAGATAAAAAATCTGCCAAATAACGGCGAACCGCAGCAGTCGTAGGAGCCTCAGGGGTGCCTAGATTAACGACTAAAATACCAGTAAGCTCAACGCTACCATGCTGGTAGTCTTTATCACCAAGATAATTCAATGTACACTGACGACTAAGAAGATCGCAAGCGACTCTGTCTTGGGAAGTGTGCTTTTAGGAAATCCATCTGATCAGCCAATATAGCACGGGCTCTTAAATAAATGTATTCTGCATGGGTTGGAACGAAAGGAATAGCGAGTAATTTCATAGCAGCTTGCTCAGGGGTACGCCCAGCTTTTTGATTATTGCAACGTTTGCACGCGGCGACCACATTGTTCCAGGTATCTTTTCCTCCTTGTTTGAAAGGGATTACATGGTCACGAGATAAATAGCGACGATTGAACGACTCTCCACAATAAAGACATAAAAATCCATCGCGCTTAAACAGAGCATTGTTATTCAAAGGCGGAATGTAATTTAAGTCTAAATGAGGATTTTTGCCGTAGGTGGCAATGACCGAATTGACATTGATAATACTACGCTTGCCGGTTATTGCGTTGATGCCACCACGGATTTTTAACAGAGTGGTTCCTACCTCATAGGCGACGGTATCGGCGTGATAAAGCCTAACCGCAGCTTGATAATCAATCCAGTCAACAGGCATACCAGACACATCAACTCTCAGAATTTGTTGACCTAATTTCTCTTGCATAATACTACCTTATATATCAGGAGCTGTGAGTTAGTTTTGTATAGTATAGAAATTGTTTATAATGTCAATAATAAAAGCTCTCAACAACAACTAACGAGGAGTAAGGCATGAGAAAAATTATGTTACTAAATGCTAAAGGAGGATCCGGTAAAACCACTATTGCAACCAATTTGGCGAGCTATTACGCAACCAAAAACCTAAATGTAGTTTTAGCAGATTTCGACCCCCAAAAGAGTAGCCTGAGTTGGCTGTCAGCGCGGTCTCCAAGTAAGCCCCCTATCCGAGCATATGACGGGGTTAGGAGACGCGGTGCCTCCCAGAAAGCTGCAGATATCTGCATTATGGATACCCCGGCAGCTCTACACGGTAAAGATCTCAATAGTATGATAAGGCGAGCCGAGACTATTATCATTCCGGTGCTCCCATCTATGTTGGATATGCGCGCAGCGCGCGAGTTTATCAAAGAGATACGATCGTTCCCTGCTATTATTGGTAAACGCGCCAAAATAGCCGTTATCGGCAATCGGGTGCGCATGCAAACGAATGTAGCCTGGCAACTAGACGAGTTTTTACTCAAGTTACGTTTTTCTTTCCCCACCCATCTCAGAGACAGCATGAATTATATACGCGCTGCTGAGAAAGGGCTTGGCATATTTGAGATGTCTCGCTACGCAACTATCGCTGAACGCGATGACTGGATGCCTTTGTTGCGCTGGTTAGGCAGCCAACGCAGTATGCCATATTAAAACAACCCTGTGCAAAGCACCGGATTGCGGTGAAACAGCAAAACCTGATAGTACAAATTGACGGTGAAGTGGTATTGGAATACGATCGCCGAAAACCGCTGAACAAGCGACAAAAAGAGGATTTATTCCGCATAGATGCGAAATTATCTCAGAATGTTGAAACAGATAGACAGTCTCTACCGCAGCCTAATCCATTGCAGTTCACCGAAGTTGTCGGTTGCGCTCTAGTCAAAGCTCTACAGATCGGCAACGACCAAGTAACGGCAGCTGCGTGTGCGTGGTTGGCAAACCGTATTCCCGAACTCAGGCAGGTTAAAGCTAAAACAGAAGATGCCGGACATGTTTCTATAGAACTCGTTTTCAATCGCGGTTACCAAGTCGAGCAAACGATGCGTTTTGTTCCTCAGGTGCATTAAAAACTGCCGAAGTTCAGTCCGCAACTGCGATGTTCAATAATTTTAATAGCCATGCTTTCGCTTATCAGCCTTTTATGTATGTTGCTAACATCCGCTAAAAAGTGACATCGTCTACATCCGCGTAGAGTTACAATGCTCGCACCTTTTTCCACTCGTTTGCTGAAGTGGTATGCGTGTAGCGGTAGAAAAAATTTACCCTGGCAGCGCAGTGTATCGGCTTATCGGGTGTGGGTTTCCGAGATTATGCTACAGCAGACCCAAGTACAAACGGTTATTCCATATTACCGTCGTTTCATGCGCTACTTCCCCAGCCTTAAATCTCTCGCAGAGAGCCCATTGTCGGAAGTCATGGTGCAGTGGGCGGGCTTGGGTTATTATGCTCGCGCTAGAAACATGCACCGCACTGCGCGCCTTATAAGATCACACTATGGTGGTCGTTTTCCCAAGGATAAAAAGATCTTAATGACATTACCTGGTATTGGCCGATCAACCGCTTCAGCCATTTTGGCTCTGGCATATAGGCAAAGACACGCTATTCTGGATGGCAATGTTAAACGCGTGCTTGCCAGACACGCCGACATTGCAGCTCGTCCAGGCGATACTACGGCAAATCGCAAGCTATGGAAACAAGCCGATGACTACCTACCACACCAAAATATTGCCGAATACACACAAGCGTTGATGGATCTAGGGGCTCTGGTCTGCACAAAAAATAACCCGCAATGCGAGCGTTGTCCAGTGGCAGAAGATTGTCTTGCTCGCAAGATTGGTTGCATCGCCGAGCGACCTTGCTTAGCTATCTCGAAGAAAAAGCCACACCGTCATGTATTTATGCTTATGGCTATGCACAAAGACAGTATTTTGTTAGAACGCAGACCTCCATCTGGGATATGGGGTGGTCTGTCGAGCTTTCCAGAGATGCAGAGTCAAGCTGAAGCTGAAGCCTGGTGTCGACAGAAAATAGGGCACATCACCAACACAAATTGTTTGCCGTCTTTCAAGCATCAATTTACTCATTTCTCGTTGACCATAACCCCATTAAAAGTAGAGATTGGAAAAATTTATCCGCGTATAAGTGAGGAAAATGGTTTAGTTTGGTGTAAACTTTTATATTCAATCAGCGGTGTGCCTGCACCCGTTAAAAAATTGATAGTGCAATTACAAAATAGTAGGGACAAAGATGACTCGTAAAGTACACTGTTCGAAGCTTGGTAAAGAAGCCGAAGGTTTAGATTATGTGCCTTATCCTGGTGATTTAGGACAACGCATTTACGATAATATTAGCGCACAAGTATGGCAGCAATGGGTCAACCATCAAACGATGCTGATTAACGAATATCGCTTAACCCCTGTCGAACCGAAAGCGCGTAAGTTTCTTGAGGAAGAAATGGAGAAATTCTTGTTCGGTGAAGGTTCCGCAAAACCCGAAGAGTTTGTCGACCCAAATAAATGATTATTTCAGTCGTTATGTAAGATACGCTGTAATTTTATGACGACACGGCCAGATAGCTCAGTCGGTAGAGCAGAGGACTGAAAATCCTCGTGTCGGTGGTTCGATTCCACCTCTGGCCACCAGTTGTGGGTTCAGCTTGATTTTAATGCTCAGTGTAAATTGGTTTCGGTAAGCCAATGTCAGCTTTGTGAAAAATATTGTGATACAAGTCTTGTAGCTGGATGAGTATGTGATACTGGATAGACAACCCTGTGCTAGGCTATAATGTTGATTAAACAACACAAAGAAGTGTATAGAGATATGATAAATAGACTTATTCCATGCATTATGAGATGGAGAAAGTTTACCATTTCAAAGGTAGTAGCGACCAAGGCGGAAATAGCACATCTAGAGATATCCTGTATGGGTCTGAAGCCCCAATTGGTGTAGGTTTAGTCATTAAAGGATACAATAAAGAACTCGTATACCTGTAGCTAGATGAAAGTGTCTACTTTCCCCATTGGTTGCTTTTCTTTGATTGTCATATCTATCAACTAAAACATCCATGTTCCTATCACAGCGACAGTACAGATATACAAACACAGAACAGTAAAATGGCAACGGCAACAAAATTAGTATTGGTGGATGGCACTGCTTATCTTTATCGTGCATACCACGCACTACCACCTTTAACGGGACCTGCCGGGCAGCCGACTGGGGCGGTATTCGGTGTCGGGAAAATGTTGAAGGCTCTGATTAAGCAGGAAAACCCGGACTACTTTGCGGTTGTGCTGGATGCACACGGCAAAACTTTCAGACACGAATTGTATCCTCAATACAAAGCGCAAAGGCCGCCAATGCCGGAAGACCTAGTCTCTCAACTAGGCACATTGAAATATCTAATCAAAGAGAGCGGCTACCCACTATTGGAGGTTGGTGGTGTAGAAGCCGACGATGTAATCGGTACCTTGGCTCACAACGCTGAGGCAGCCGGATGGAATGTGCTCATTTCTACTGGCGATAAGGATATGGCGCAGCTAATCTCCAAACATATTACCTTAGTTGATACGATGAAAAATCGGCATATTGATGCCGATGCTATCAAGGAGAAATTCGGCGTTTTGCCGGAACAAATGATTGATTATTTGGCTTTAGCTGGGGACAGTGCTGACAATATCCCCGGGGTTGTAGGTGTGGGACCTAAAACCGCAGCTAAATGGTTGGGTGAATACCATACTTTAGATGAAGTTATAGCGCATGCTGATAGTATCGCTGGTAAAGGAGGCAAAGCATTAAAAAATGCGTTGCCTCAGCTACCGCTCTATAGAGATTTGGTGACAATACGCGACGATGTAGAGTTAGACTGCACAATTGATCAGTTGAAAATTACACCGCCTAAGAACGAACGATTGGTCACTTTCTATAAAGAATACGGTTTCACCCAATGGCTTGATGATCAAGTGGATATAGTTGCTGAACTCAATGATGAGGCATCAGTGGCTTACCCAGTATATCAACTTATTTTGATGCAAAGTACTCTGGATAAGTGGTTAGAGAAACTACAGTCGGTAGATTGCTTTGCCTTGGATATAGAAACTACGACCTTGGATTATATGCAGGCGCAGATTGTCGGATTATCTTTTGCCGTCGCACCTGGCGATGCTGCTTATGTGCCGTTGGCACACGATTATTGCGGTGCACCTAAACAATTAGATACCCAATCAGTATTACAGCAACTACGCCCCTTATTGGAAGATCCGAAACTCGCCAAATTGGGGCATAACATTAAATACGATATGGAAGTGTTGCTAAACTACGATATCCACTTATGCGGCATCAAACACGACTCTATGCTCGAGTCTTATATCTATAATTCGGTTGCCAGCAGACATAACTTAAAGGAACTTGCTCATAAATACCTAAAAGCTAAGATGAAAACTTATCAAGATGTTGCCGGCAAAGGGGTTAAGCAAAGACCTTTTGGACAAATTGCGGTGACGACCGCTGCCGAATACGCTGCTGCAGATGCCGATTTTAGTCTTCAGTTGCATAACTACTTATATCCTAAGCTCAAAGAAGAAAAATCGTTGCTCAAGGTTTACCGCGAGATAGAAATGCCGTTAATGCCGGTAATTGCCGAGATAGAGCGCAATGGTGTCTTGGTCGATGCCAGTCTTTTGGACAAACAAAGCCAGGAATTACGGCAGGCAATTATGCAAACCGAACAACAGATTTATGAGTTGGCAGGACATAAATTTAATATTGCATCACCTAAACAAATACAAACTGTATTGTTTGATGAAGCTGGACTGACGACAGACAAAAAAACTCCCAAAGGTCAAACATCCACCTCAGAAGATGTTTTACAAGAGCTTGCTTACGAACATGAAATTCCTCGATTGATACTGCATCATCGTTCACTGAGTAAACTGAAATCAACTTATACTGATAAATTACCTCGGTTAATTAACGCTAAAAGCAAACGAGTGCACACCTCTTATCACCAAGCAGTCACATCAACCGGACGCCTATCTTCGTCCGATCCGAATCTGCAGAATATCCCAATTAGAACCGTTGAGGGGCGGCGCATACGCCGTGCTTTTATCGCCCGTCGCGGCTATAGCTTAGTTGCCGCTGATTACTCGCAAATAGAAATGCGTATTATGGCGCATGTATCTCAAGATGCTGGGCTTTTGGATATCTTCAATAAAGATATGGATATGCACCGCGCAACCGCTGCCGAAGTTTTCGGTTGTGATTTAGAAGCAGTGGACGACGAACAGCGACGCATAGCGAAGGCCATAAACTTCGGGTTGATATATGGTATGTCTGCATTCGGCCTTGCCAAACAGCTTAATATCTCTCGCACAGAAGCATCCCAATATGTAAAGACTTATTTCCAACGTTTCGCTACAGTGCGTGCGTATATGGATAGCACGCGCGAGCAAGCACGACGGCAAGGTTATGTTGAGACTGTTAGTGGTCGGCGATTGTATTTGCCGAATATTAATGCCAAAGATACTCGTCGTCGACATTATGCCGAACGCACTGCAATTAATGCACCCATGCAGGGGTCGGCCGCAGATATCATCAAGCGGGCTATGATACTAATTTCCGAATACTTTAAGAAAGATTCAAGTGATGCAATGATGATTATGCAGGTGCACGACGAACTTGTGATAGAAGTTCCCGAACAACACGCCGAAAATGTTAAGCAGGCGTGCTGCGAACTCATGGAGTCGGCGGCCGAACTTTCAGTGCCACTAAAAGTTAACGCCGATATTGGCAACAATTGGGATGAAGCACATTGATAAACTGTAAGTTAACCATAACGGTAAAATGATGCACGGTGCTTTTAATGCCCATGCTCTCCCGCATGCTGTTTTATGCTGACGGCCACAGTGATTCGTTTTCGAGATACCATTGTGACATTTTTGTAATACCTTGTGTTAAGCTGATTTTAGGTCTATAGCCCAAGGCCTGTACCCGTCGAATATCAGGGCAACGGCGGCTGGTTTCTCCAGCCGGCGATTCTGACGAAATTATATTGCCTCGCCGACCGAATACTGCCAATACGATGGCAGCTACATCCTTAATTTTCATCTCATCCATCGTGCCGATATGGAAAAAGGAGCATTTTTCGGCTTTCGTACAAGCTAGGTAGCATCCTTCTATAAAATCGTCTATGTAGACGAAAGATCGGGTCTGTGTGCCAGAGCCGCGAATCGGAAAATCTATGGCCTCTCCTTTAGGAGTCTCTCTATCCAAACGTGCCGTGCGCATAATGAGTTGCGGTAGAACATGCTCAAACCCCATATCTGCTCCGTATACATTGTGAGGGCGAACCACTGCTAATTGACGAAACGCTTTACGCCCGTAATTCACCGCTAATAACTCCGTCGCGATTTTGCCGCCACCGTAGCTATAACGCGGATTCATAATATCAGGAATGACGAGTTTTGCAGTCTCATCAGTAGGAACAACCTCTGCGCTCTGGTAAACTTCCGAGGAACTTAATACCCAATAGCGCTCTATTTTATGCGCCAGACAAGCCTCTATCGTGTTTATGGCTCCTTTTATGCCAACTTCCAGAATCTGTTCAGGTATGCTGTAAAAAAACTCAGTACCGTTTATATACGCTAAGTGTGCGACTACATCCATCCCTTTGGATGCCTTATACACTACATCGTAGTTGCGGACATCCCCGACAATGAAATCAATATCGTCGATGACATCGACAAGACGTCTCGCATGCCCTCTAGAGTTATTATCCAACACGCGTACTTGCCAGCCTTCGTGTAGCAACTTTTTAACCAGAGCACTGCCTAAAAAACCGCTACCGCCAGTCACTAAAACATGTTCGCTTGACATCAACCTACATTACTGTAACCAGTTTTCATCACAAAATGATCACTAGCAGCTATTAACCTACCGCTTATCTTGTTTGGGTTGTAGTCTATTTCCCAAATATAAAAACTGTAGCAATTGGTTTTCCATATACGGACCTCGATAAGGTGGAAGCACAGACCAAATATCATAAATAACTGCAGGTGTCACCATCGACATAACTAAAGTAGCCAAATCTATCCACTCATATTTTTTATTGTTATTTGCAACTATGATAACTGAGGCGCCTTCAAAGGCTTGTTCTATGTTTGCTGGTATTATTCCCAAACTAGAAATAGCCTGATTATCAAGCGCAAAGTCATGTCCGCAAGTTATAGCGTCAGGGTATCTTTGTTTAAGAAGAGCGATGATATGGAGGCTTGGTGAAGCTCGAGTGTCACTAGTTTCTGGGCGCCCTTTAAATGTTAGACCAAGAATACTAATTTTTATGCCTTTGCCTTTGGGTGGAATAATTTTAGTTTCAGCAAGACTCTCGCATACATGTAGAGGGAGCGACTCATTGAGTAATCTCCCCTGTTTAATCAACTTCGGCACATAGCCGTAAGCTGCTAGAGATTCTTGCAAGATATGCGGATCCTTATGCAAACAAGGCCCACCTACAAAACCAGGAACCGCAATCTGTGTCCTTGCATAGCCCGTGTTAGCAGCCGTAATAATTTCTTTGCCGTCTAGTCCAGCTGCTTCGCATAATAACGCAACCTCGTTACCTATAGCAAAATTTAAGTCTCTGAAGCTGTTATCCAACAATTTAATAATTTCGGCAGCTTCTACAGAAGAAACCATTATAGTGGTCAGCGTCATTCTTCTGAAGATGGCTTCCGCTTGTAATGCCGCTGCCTCAGTTAATCCCCCAACAATCTGAGGTAGAACGCTGAGTTCTGCCATAGCATTACCCTCGGCAGTTCTCTCCGGACAATAGGCAAGCGCAAATCGTTTACCACTTTTCTCAAATACCTTTTTAACAACATTACGGGTGGTGCCTAGTTGTACGGTTGAACGTAGAATGACTAAAGCATCTTCGTTCATGTGATTTGCGATTTCTTCTGCCACTGATTTAATCATATCCATACGCGGCCGACCGGCGTCGTCTAGAGGAGTACCGACCGTTATGATATACACTAGGGGTTGGTGATTATTGTTAAGTTTAAGTTCCGATAATTTAGATAAAAAGTGCAGTCGGTTTGCACTCATATTACCTTTAAGGCGAGCTTCCAAGCCTTTCTCTAAAAAGTGAGGCTTGCCTTTCATCAGCATTTTGAGTATGTCGGCGTTTTTTTCTATTCCCCAAACATTAAAACCTCTATCAGCCATAATCGCAGCTAGGGTTAAACCAACATAGCCCATACCTATAATGCATATATTTTCCTGCTTTTTAATCACGGTGTTTCTCTAAATTATTGATAAAGTTGTCTTGCTCTAGTGGCTGGCTTTTGCTGAGTGGTATCTACCACAATACTCTAGTCTTCATCAAGCAATTGCCAAATAAGAGGTTTTTGTGACTTTGATACTCATAATATACGCTTTTTCAGCATTGATTTCAAATAAGTGTACGATGCCACGATGTTTTTGACATATGAGCGAACTTTTAGCGCATATCTCAAACTCGCTCAACTGTGTAGCGATACTTCGCTAAAATGTTTTCCTCTCATATACAATATCTCTTTTTAGATATTTAATACTAGTTTATCGGAAAAAATATCTTTCGATGTGGTCTGATTTTCGGGGGATAGGTATATTGGCAGTCGCTAGTGCTACCAAAACTTGGTGGAGCCGAGGGGATTTGAACCCCTGACCTCGACAATGCGAATGTCGCGCTCTCCCAACTGAGCTACGGCCCCATCCGTTATAGAATTGGTATTGTATGACGAGTAGTCGTATAGGTCTACCTCTTCATCAATGTAGTGTCAAACCAAGTATATTTAGATTCGGCTTATTGATTGTAAGCTAAACACTTGGGCATATGCGGTCCCCGGGCAGTCAGAGGTGACACACCCATGTGTCTATGGACTAAAAGTTCTATACTCTGATGGATACAACTCTAGTGCTATTGACTATAGGACTCTAAAGTCAGCTTAGAACTTATGAGATCTCGTATTTACCTGTTTAAGTATCGTCGTCAAGCCTTCCCAGACTGTGCTTTTATGATGGCCTACCGTCTACTCAATGGCAACTACGGACGATTATGATAGAACTCTAAAACAGCTACTACCATTGGCTACGAATGTCGCAAGCATGCAACTTGCATCGCACAAATTCTAAGTTTTTCTTAAAAGTACTGGTATATTTATACTTTTACAGCTTTGGAGGTACATGGTGCCGAGGAGAGGACTTGAACCTCCACAGGGTCTCCCCTACTGGCACCTGAAGCCAGCGCGTCTACCAATTCCGCCACCCCGGCTTTCAGCATGATGGCGTAGCTAATATATCCGTATACGATGTTTTATGCAAAAAGTATTTTATGCTTGGTTGAGTCCCTTGTCTTTTAGCATCTCGTCGACTTCCTTCATCACCTCGTCGGTGAAGTCGCCTATTACTGACTCTCTTTGTTGACCTGAGAAAGCATTCACCCGACTCTGCAACTCGCTGAGTTCTGCTTCCGACTGCACTTTTCCTTCAAACAATATTTGTCCCTGTTTAGCAATAAGTTCTGAGCCCAGATCTAATCCGTCTCTAAGCCATTGTCGCATTTCTTGATCTTTTTCAGGGTGTGCTTCCATCATCTTGACATAGCCATTATCCTGTGTAGTACCAGATTGAGAGAAATTGTCCTTACTGTCTAAAAAAGTCGAATCGCAGATAGTTTTTGCCATATTTGTAATTTTTGTGGCCTGCTGTTCCAAAGTTCCTAACGCCTCAGCTGGTAGTTTCTGTTTCTCTTCATCCGACAGCTCTGCAAAAGTTAGTTCTTTAGATATGTTTTTTATTGCAGTTGTAGCGCGGCGTATACCTTTATCAGCGCTTGTAAGAAATGTAACGACTTCCTCGCGGCTGTTTTCACTGGCTAATCCTTCCCTGGAAGTCTTCATAGCAACCTTTATTCCACTCTGGGCAGCACCAAATAAAAGCGTAGCAAAATTAGGTGGCTTAACAAAGCCCGAAGTTATATTAGGGCTAGAGGGTCTGGATGGTTGTTGTCTATCTAAGTTTTGTCGGTCTCGTCGGTCTCCTCGGAAGCACAGTTGTAGTGTTCTAAAGATCCCGATACGCTGTCTATTCGTCGGTGTACGCGCACTTCTTCTGCGTATACTTGTTCGTGGGATGTTCATACTAAAATTGCTAGAACTATCAGCATTTTGCCCGGCAGTTTTACTGACCTGTCTATCGTTATGAGTACCAGTGGTAGCCTCTATAGGTGCCTGTTGATGGCCGCTGGCGGGCGTTCTAGGTTGACTAATTGAGTTTAATGGCATAACAGTACCTCCATCATTATAGTAAATTGTAATTAATGTATCATAGCATAGTTTATGCAAAGTCAAATCTTTTGGGAATTGTAAGCAGGTATATTTAGATTCAGCTTGGCAAAGGTCCGCTATTCATGTAGAAAATAATAGCCGAATCTAAATATACCTATCTGATAAGTCGTGGCATCGTACAACATCGTAGCAAGTCGCTGGTTTTATGCTATGCTATGGAACGATACATTACTTTAATTAATAAGGGAGCAAATACGAATGTCGGAAATAGCTTTATACAATTTATTGAAAAAGATACCCGATACTACTGATGAAGAAGCATAAGGAAGCGGTGGCAGGTATTGCGAGTTCAAAGGGTGTAGCGACAAAGGCAGATATAAAAGATATGGCGACCAAGACTGATATAGCAGAACTAAAGGCAGAAATGTATCGTATGAATAATCGTACTATTATGTGGATGGTCGGTATTGGTCTAGCGATTATTGGCGCCATTAAATATCTGTAAATGCGATATTATGGGTTTAAACAGCAGGGATAAGAAAAAATGAATTATGAATATAGTAGTGCCACAAAGACTCTATAAACTGAGGGATAGATTAACTGTATTATATTAGTTAATATTGAATACACCTCCTGCTAAAGTATTGTCTGCGGCTTCGTCCTTGTAAAAGGTGCTGGCGGGTGCCTTTCTACCAAACTGAGCAATTAGCGCAGCGGGCCTTCGAGGAATACTTTGGTACGAATTAGAGTGCCGTTTCTTTGTCCTGAAAGAGAACTTTACATCCAGTAAATAAGCCGAATCTAAATATACCTATTTGATAAGTTGTGGCATCGTACAACTGCTTGCTATAGTATGGAGGTAGCATCTACAAGATGAAGGGTGCTTAAACATCGGCATAATGAGTCGACAGACCAAGCCACCGTTTAGTTAATTTATCTATGGTCTCAGTCGGCTGTTCAAGAAAGTCGTTAGCGGCGGTATAGGTCTTTGGCAATAATTTACGGTCGTGGTCTCGTGTTAAGTCAGCAACCTTAAAGCAGGCCTGTCCAGTTTGACGGGTGCCGAGTATCTCACCTGGCCCGCGTTGGCGCATATCCTCTTTGGCTATCTCAAAGCCGTCGTTGGTGCGGCGCATGGCGGCGATGCGCGCTTCGGCGTGTTCGGATAGGGGTGGATGGTAGATCAGTATGCAGGTGCTTTGTTTCGCTCCCCTGCCAATGCGCCCGCGTAGCTGATGTAGTTGCGCTAAACCTAGTCGTTCGGCGTTTTCTATTATCATCAAAGTCGCATTCGGCACATCGACACCGACTTCTATCACAGTGGTCGCTACCAGCAAGCGGATACGTTGCTCTCTGAAGTCACGCATAGTTTGTTCTTTGCTCGCTGCTTTCATACCACCGTGTATCAATCCTATTTCTATTTCGGGCATTGCTGTTTTAAGAAAATCAAAGCTGTTTTCAGCCGCTTGGTAACGCAGTGTTTTAGATTCTTCTATTAGGGTGCATACCCAATATACTTGACTACCTTGTTGGCACGCTAGATATACACGGTCTACGACTTCGTTGCGACGCTCGTCGGAGACTGCGATGGTTTTGATTTCTTGTCGTCCCGGCGGTAAGCTATCTATAACCGAATAATCAAGGTCAGCATACATAGTCATTGCCAAACTGCGAGGGATAGGGGTTGCGGTCATAATGAGTTGATGCGGTTGGTAGTCGCCATGTTCGCCTTTTTGTTTGAGTAGCAGTCGTTGATGCACTCCAAAGCGATGTTGCTCATCAACGACGACAACTGCTAATTTATCAAACTGGACGGCTTCTTGGAATAATGCATGGGTGCCAATGACTATTTGTGAGACCCCGTGTTTGATATGCCTCAATATCGCCCGTTTTTCGCTTGCCTTTTGGCTACCCAGCAAAACGCTGATGCGCAAATCTAGCGGTTCTAGCATGTCGTGGATATTTGTGTAATGCTGTTCAGCTAAGATCTCAGTAGGCACCATCATAGCTGCTTGGTGGCCTGCTGCCACGGCTTTTAACATGGCTGCAACTGCAACGATAGTTTTGCCAGATCCGACATCACCCTGTACCAATCGCATCATTGCTTCCGCTTTAGACAGATCGTCGGTTATTTCGTCAACCACACGCTGTTGAGCGGCGGTCAAATCAAAGGGTAGGGTAGACAATAAATTTTCGAATAAAAGGTTGTCGCCAGTCAAGTTAATCGCTTTTTCAGTGCGGTTTTTCAGGCGCAGTTTCTTTAGACCTACTATATTGGCGAGTAGTTCTTCAAATACTAAACGGCGGCGTGCGACATGATCACCGTTGAGCAAAAGTTCTAAATTGGTATCCGGTGGTGGCCGGTGTATCAATTGTATCGCTGCGGACAGGCTGATACCATAAGTGTATTGTTGCGGTAGTAGTTCTTCTAAAGAATCGGGTGTGTCAGCCAACCATTGCAGTGCTTTATCAATGTAGCGGTAGAGTCTTGCTTGTTTCAAATCAGCGGTAGTTGGATAGACTGGTGTGTAAAAAGATTGTACTGGCACTGACTGGTGGTCTTTTATAAAACGGTATTCAGGATGTACCATCTCATAACCGCCGCGACGTGCAGCCCGCACCTCGCCGTAAGCATAGAGGCGTGAGCCGGGCTTAAAAAAAAACATTTGTTGTTTAGAGAAGTGAAAAAAGCGAAATTGTATAGTCATAGCACTTGCATCTTTGACGACGGCAAGCAAAACCCTTCGTCCTTCATAACTAATACGCGCCGATTCTAGAACACCTTCAATTAGCGCTTCTTCACCTATATTCAATGAGGCAATGCTTTTGATGCGCGTTTTGTCTTTATAGCGCAACGGAAAGTGTAATAACAAATCTTTGATAGAGTTGATGCCGAGCTTATTCAATGATTGCTCGGCGGCAGGGCCGATGCCCCGCAATACACTGAGATCGGTCATGATAGCTATAGATGAAAGGGGGGATTGTTGTTTATGGCAAATGCATAATTGCGTCAATTTCTATGTCGGCTGCTTTAGGTAATGCTGCAACTTGTACCGCAGCCCGCGCTGGGTAGGGTTCGTTGAAATACTCTGCCATAACTTCGTTAACCACAGCAAAGTTACTTAAGTCACACAGGTATACATTTAATTTCACTATGTCTGCCAACGAACCGCCAGCAGCAACGGCGACGGCAGCGAGATTATCAAACACAGTGCGCGTGTGCAGTGTGATATCACCTGCGACAATTTCCATAGTCTTGGGTGACAGCGGAATTTGCCCAGACAAGTAAACGGTGGGTCCGACTTTAACCGCTTGTGTATAAGTGCCTATCGCTTTGGGGGCTTGGTCTGTTTTTATAATTTCTCTAATCATAATGCTCTCCTTGTTAAAAAGTGACGGGGCTCATCATCTGACGCTTCTTTTTTATGTAGTGTCTACGCTCGCTACGGTGTAGCTTTAGCTTAGTAAAGCGAGATATTTAACCCGGCCCTATTCTAGATACTTGAACACTGTCAAATACTTGATTGATACGTCTCATTAGTTTATTCAGCTGATGCGTGTCGCGCACGCTAATCACAAAAGTAATCGCCGCACTGTCGATGCCTTGCTCGTCTAAGTACACATTCTCAATATTAGAACCAGTCTGGGCAATTTTTGACGCTAAAATTGCCAACACACCTCGACGATGGGGTACTACTATACGGATAGCTGCTGAATACTCGGCTACGGTGTTGGGTTTATCCGACCATTTGAGCATAATTCTTTTAATTTTTTTGGTATTAACATTGGCGCACTTCTCACGATGTATCACCAGACCCTTGCCGGGGTGCATAGTGCCGACAATCGCGTCCCCAGGAATAGGGTAGCAACATTTAGCACACACTACTATCATGCCTTTGACGCCTTTGATGATGGCCTCAGGCTCTATTTCTAAGCTCGGCCATTCATCAGTATGGGCAATATCGGTTAACAGTGCCACCACCAGCGACGGTAGCTGTCGCCCTAAGCCGATTTCTCTAAATAACTCAGCTTGGCTTTTTAGCCCTAGAGAACCCAAAACTTCTTTGAAACGATATTTGGGTATATCCGATAATAGTTGTTGATAACCCAGCAGAGCTTTTTTTAACAGATAACGGCCCAGTGTGACAGCTTCGCGTCCTTCTATATGTTTTAAGTGCTGGACGATGGCAGTACGGGCTTTGGTGGTAACGACTAGTTCCAGCCATCTGGAGTCGGCAACTGCATTGTCCGCAGTAATGACTTCCACGACTTGCCCGCTTTGCAACCTGTAATTTAATGCTTCGATATTGCCGTTGATGCGTATCCGCGAGGTAGAAAGTCCTATATCAGTATGGATGGCAAAGGCAAAATCAAGCGCGGTTGCTTTACGCGGCAATACGATAATTTCACCTTGCGGCGTAAATACATAGACCTCAGCTGGGAACAGTTCAGTTTTTAGATTTTCCATATACTCAGCTGAATTATTGCCGGTTTTTTGCTGCAGTGCTAACAGGTTTTGTAGCCACAGATGTGCCGTGGATGACTTGCTGGTCTCACCGGTTTTGTAAAGCGAATAGGCGGCAATACCACTGTTCGCAACTTCTTCCATTTCCTCTGTTCTAATCTGTATTTCCAGTTTTACGCCGTGCGTGTCAACGACAATGGTATGTAGCGATTGGTAGCCATTGGGTTTAGGTAAGGCAATATAATCTTTGAATCGCCCCGGTAGAGGTTTGAATAGGTTATGTAATATACCGAGCATGCGATAACAATGGTCTATAGTAGAGACGACAATGCGTACTGCATATATGTCAAAGATTTGCACGAGACAATGTTTGCGCTCTTTCATTTTTCGGTAGATGCTGTAGAGATGCTTGCTTCGTCCGTAGATGTGATATGAAAGTTCGGTAGAGTCCAGATGGCGGCGAAGGTTATCTAACATTTTATCAACCATCTCTTTGCGTTTGTCGTATTTGCGGACTGCTCTTTCAAGCACTTCGTAGCGCATCGGATATAACACCTTGAATGCCAAGTCTTCCAACTCTAGGCGAACCTGATCTATACCTAAGCGTTGCGCAAGCGGTGCGTAAATATCAAGTGTCTCTTGCGCTATTCTTTTTTGTTTATCTATGGGTAGATGCTCTAGCGTGCGCATATTGTGCAAGCGATCCGATAATTTCACCAGTATCACTCGTGGGTCTTTGGCCATCGCCAGTAGCATTTTTTGGAAGTTTTTGGCTTGACTGATCTCCGCACTTTTATATTTCAGTTTGGGTAATTTGCTGACCCCGTCAACGACTTCTGCTACCGCGCTACCGAATTTCTCAGACAGTTTCTTTTTAGTAATATTGGTGTCTTCCAACACATCGTGTAACAAGCCGGCCGAAATAGTGACTGCATCCAAACGCAGTTCCGCCATTATTTTTGCAACTTGTACGGGGTGATAAATATAGGGTTCGCCCGACATTCGCTTTTGATCTAAATGCGCATTGGCGCCAAACCAATAAGCATTGTGGACGCGGCTAATTTCATCGGCAGTCATATAACTATCCAAGACATCGTCCAGACTATTTATCAATGCTGGGCTATAAGATGAGACAATATCAGCCTGGTTAGGAAAATCTTGGGTGTTGGTTTTTGAAGCCTCCATAGCGGACTATAAGCTCAGTGCAAAGTCCGTCGCAATGATATAGCGATTAGCTTTTGCTAGACTCCTCATCGGCCTCTGAAGCAAGGCTCTGTTGCGAAATATCAGCGGTGTTATTTTCATCGGTGGCATTATCGTCCTCTACTTCATTGATGTCGCTGTAATGTTCAACATCAGTAACCGATTGTCCGACATCGCCGGGCTCTAACAGAAATTTTTCTTTTTGTTGCCAATCTTCCTTTTCGGCTAAAGGTTTTCTGAGGATCTTTTCGTCGATCTTGTCCTCGGCAATCTCTCGTAATGCGATAACCACCGATTTATCGTTTTCCTTTTCAACCTGAGGCTTGGTACCTAACTCCAGCTGATGTGCGCGGTGGGCAGCAACTTGAACTACCTTGAAGTGGCTACCGATTTTTTCTATACAATCTTCTATAGTGACTCTTGCCATAATACTCCTCTTAAATGCGGGTTACCCTAATCGCTGTTATGAAGCGAAATTTACATAATTATACCTTATAATAACGGACAAGTTCAAGATTCGTTTGTGGTACTGCCACACATAGGACAGTCTGGGAGGCAATCGCCGCACGGATCTAAATATACTTGTGTCGCTTGTGCCGACATTAACACGCGAGCGATGCTACCCATACTATGGTGCCACTACTTGCCTATCACCTACGGAGAGAGATGTCAGAGATAGTTTTATATAGTGTATTAACGAGACTGAATCTTTGGCTTAACGAGTCAAAAGCAAGCGGCGGTATCAGTTGCAAGTTCGCAGAAGGATGTAGTGGCGCCGGCGGATATAAAAGATATGTCCACTGAGCCTAACTGGGTCGATTAAAAAGAGCAACGCATAACTTTTGGTGAATGATTGACATATCTGCGATGGTGAGTTTTATCACTCAAGCGGTTTACTGCAATAGGTTATCCTGCTAAGCCCGAGTGTTTGAATAATGGCATTCCTACTTAAACATTGCCTAGTCGGGTTCTTGCTGATGGTGGCAGTATTGCCGATAATGGCAGAACAAGAGTTGACCGAAGTGATGGTGGTGAGCGCAAAGCGACTACCTACTGATAGCGATAGGTTTAGTGGTAGTTTTAGTGTGATTACCGCCGAGCAAATAGAGCGGCGGCAATATCGAGTACTCGGCGATGCATTGAAAGATGTACCGGGTGTGGCGACTGTTGTAAGTGGCGGTATAGGCGCACAGACATCCGTCTTTATACGCGGCAGTGAATCTGACCATGTGTTAATCCTAATAGACGGTGTGGAAGTCTCCGACCCAGCAGCCGGTAATCGTTATGAGTTTTCGCAACTGTCGTTGAACGGTGTTGAGCGTATTGAGGTTCTACGCGGCAACTATAGTGCCGAGTATGGGTCTGAGGCACTGGGCGGTATTATCAATATCATTACGCGTAGTCCGACTGAAAGCAATATCGCTGCCCGTATAGAAACCGGTTCTTTTGATAGACAGGCGGCAACGATAGATATAGATGCAGTTTACGACCGGTTTGATTTCTCGTTGAGTGGTCGACACTTTGACACTGAGGGTGAGGATTTTGCGCCGTTGCGCATCCGCCGGCTTGCTCCTTGCACCAGTAATGAGGAGCGTGACGGCTATAGGAATAGCAATGCCAAAGTCAATGCTGGTTGGTTGTTAATACCGGAAACGAATACCAAGATGACGGTGAAGTCGCAGTACAGCCAAGTCGATTTGGAATACGATAATTCAAACACTTGTAATAATAATTTGCGACAATCGTCTTATACCAAACGGACCACGATAGCCATGTCTGGGGATTATTTCGGTGGTATCTGGAGTCCAACTTGGCGTATGGATTATTACCAGCGCGACAGCCGCGACACTGGTTCCGCTAAACGTACAGGTGAACGTTTTAAGCTCAACTGGCATAATGTGTGGCAACCACACCGCGACCTGAATGCCGCATTCGGCATAGAGACCGAACTCGAGCAGTTGCGAAGGGATGATGGTTTTGATGCCGATGCGCGCAACAATGCATTTTATGGCGAACTACGCTATGCGCTGACATCTGATTGGTATGTTAACTTCGGTTGGCGCAACGATGACTCTGACGATTTCGCAAGCGAGCGTAGTTATCAATTCGGTAGCGTGTTACACGCAGGCCTCAATACTCGGTTACATATCAATTATGCGACTGCATTTAGAGCACCCTCGTTGACTGATAGATTTGAGGATTTTCCGGCATTTAATTTCTACGCCAATTCTGACTTGAGGCCTGAGACCAGCCGTGGTTGGGAAGTGGGCATTGAACAAACTTGGTCGCAGTGGCGTTACGGACTCACATATTTTAATAACGACATTGATGATTTAATTGTTCCATCAGGATCAACGCTTATCAACCAGAGGCAAGCGAACATACGCGGCTTGGAGAGTTTTATTTTCTTTCAGCCGAATAAAACCCTTAACATGCGATTGGATTACACATTGACGAGTGCGCATGATCAAGACAATAGGCGACTAGAAAGAAGGCCGGTACGGCAAGCGCTTTTAACTATCGATTACGCCTCCGACCACGGCATGCTAGCCGGTTGGAACTTCGGTGTTACTTTTAACTATCGTGGGTCACAAAGAGAAAACTTTGGTAGGACTACATTCGTACCAATTAACAAAGGTGGCTACACATTGGCTAATATTAACCTGAACTACACTGTCAACGAGCACCTGACATTATACGCCGGCATCAACAACCTATTTGATAAGTCGTATGAGCCAGTGGATGGTTATAGTGGCAACGGACTAGATGCGCATATCGGTTTATCACTGAGGTAGACTATATTGTTGTGGTGCAAAGTTGCTTTGTGCCGACCGCAGTGATAGTTGGCTCAGTGCTTAGGGGCTGGGGAAACATTTTGCTCGCGGCTTTGCTCGCGCTTTTTGACAATGACATCGGCAATCTCGCGGACGACCTTCTCTAACCACCGCGCCGCTAGCGTATTTGCGCGGTAGTCGGCTTCTACCATTTGGTTAATACGCTGATCTAATTGCAGTCGCCGTGCATCATCGAATTTTTTCTCTTTGTTAGGGTTATAGACGCCCAGTGTTTTACCGCCGTGCTTGTTGATAACTGAAAATACCGGCACATCGCTAGGTCCGTCGGCAATATAGATCATGTGGTCTATAGGTACGCGTCGATGCTCCTCCTTAATCGATGAGTTGACTTCAATGTTGTTGTCTATATTGACACCTTTATTGATTTCAAAAACTGCTCGTGTTTTGGTGGTATCGTGTAATACATAGGCAACGCGTTCTATATATCCGCGTTCGTTTTCAATAAACTCACAACCCCATATATCGGCTAAACTAGGTGCCACACTGCTTCCTTCAATCAACTTTCTCAGCCCGGTACTGACCACATAGTGTTCAACATTTAATTCGTATTTTGCGTATTTGGGTTCTTTGGTAACCCCTTTTAGATGTTCAAGCAGTTCAACAATACCCGGATAAAATTGGATACCTTTGCCTAACTCTTTAAGTTTATCGTTGGATAAACCGTCAAATTTACCTTCTTGAACATAGTCTAGTATATGATTTAGGTATACCAATGTTTCGGAAACCTGATGGCAGCCCTTTTTCTTGTATTGTTCCGGCAACTGGTTAACCTCGTCCCAAAAAGTTTTACTGTCGCAGCCATAAGCATCAAATAAGACTTTCTGCATAGGCTCAGGTGTCATGGTTTCATCGAAATCCCAGATGATGGCAATGATGTTTTGTGGAAATACTGGTGGAGATATATGTTGCATAATACTATTATAATAGACGATAACGGCTCAAAGTTAGGGACTATGGAACTGGAGCGTTATAGTCGCAAAGTTTAGCTATTTGCTTAACGGTAGTTTAGCTTAACAGTATTTTAATATGGCACAAGACCGCATCCATTATATGTGCCTTGTTATACCAAGCAACATCAATATGACAATACAACCACCGCAAACGGATACCCAATCATTCTGTAAATATCAAAAATATATCACTGATACCTGCGCAGTTGTGCTCACCGCGGGTTTTGATAGCAGTGGTTGATCGTCCATTGGTTATTCTTTAGCTACTTGTATTTTCCATTCGTCTTAAATGAAATCTGCGCTTAAACTTTTATCGCCTGAGGTCAGCGGCATCGTCTATGCGTCGGCGGGTACCGGCAAGACTTGGTTATTAATCTCCCGTTTATTGAGATTGTTGCTTGATCAGGTGAATCCTAGTTCTATATTAGCGATTACATTTACCAACAAGGCTGCCGATGAAATGCGCGACCGCGTGGCTGAGCGTATTTTTGAGTGGAGCACACAAAGCCCTAAACAACTGGAAGCTAGTCTTAAAGAAATCGGCATAACCGATGTTCAGAAGTATCGCGTAGTGGCGCCTGGTCTATACGAGCAACTATTACATGCAACTGATCAGATGCAAATCACCACTTTTCATGCTTTTTGTCAGAAACTAATTTCTTTATGCCCACTGCAGAGCAATGTTCCATTAGATTTTCAAATCGCCGAAAATGCAACCGAATGGCAAAGTAAAGCGGTAGATATATTGTTTAGTAGAACAACTTTAGCGGATAAGAAAATTGCTGCTGCCCTTGATTTACTGTATGCCCAAACGCACAGTCTGAATAATGTGCGCACCATACTCAGCGCATTTTTAGACCGGCACAACGATTGGCTGAACTATATCTCCGATAGGGTAGATGGTGCCGACCAGGCTACCTTGCGTCTATATAAGCAGCTGGCTATCAGTGAGACGGTGCCGGTAAACACGATATGGCAGGACATCAAGGCTTCGGTGATAGATTATCGCGCCTTATTAGCTGAACACCCGACGACAAAGAATGTCGCACACGCCGAATGTTTGAAAGAACTTACTATTTTAGACGAGCTTAGCGACGACGATTTTGTTAAGCTCAATCATTGTATTCATACCACTGCTGGTCAACCCAGGCAGCGCAAATTGACCAAAACTCTAGTGAAGGCGATTGGTGAAGCTGAAGGGCAGCAACTGATTGCACTCAGTGCCAAAATTAGTTCTGCAGTGATGCGCATGCGCGAGAGCAAAAATCGCCATAGCAATTATCGTCTGAACGAAGCGTGGTATATTGCCGGCCATCATTTATTGGACATATATACTGAGCTAAAGCAGCAACATAGATTGCTCGATTTCAACGATCTGGAGGGTATTGCGAGCAAGTTGTTGACGCGCGACGATTATGGAAGCCGTTGGATACAATACCGGTTAGCCTCGCGTATAGAACATATCTTAATAGATGAATTCCAAGACACCAACCCGACACAGTGGCAGTTACTGCAACCTTTGATGGAGGAGATCGCATCGCAAAAAGGTGGTAGCGTTTTTATCGTAGGAGATAGCAAACAATCGATCTACGGTTTTCGCCGTGCTGATCCGGAGCTACAAGTCGAAGCTGGGCAATGGCTGAAGCGGCGTTTGTCCGGGCACGAAGCTAGTGCTGATATGTCGTATCGTTCAGCTCCGCCGATTATTGATTTTGTCAATCGCATTTTTGAAAAAAATAATGCCTTACCGAACTTTAAGTGCCACCAAACCAAGCGTGATATCAACGGTGGCATACGGATATTTGATTTATTTGAAGCAACTACTGATGGCCGTAGCAATAATACTGAGGAATGGCGCAATCCTTTGCGTAAGCCGTTGCTGTCAACGACCAATTCGCATGCTACAGAAGCAGCCACCGTGGCGCAAACGATTGCACTACTACACCAACATCAATTAGCCATAGCCGGCACTGATGGATACAGACCCATAGAGTATAGCGATATATTGATTGTTGCTCGGCAGAAAACCCATTTTGATGTATTTACTCGAGCATTGCGTCAACGGCGAATTCCGGTAATGAGTACGCACAATGCTGGATTATTAAGCCGTTTAGAGGTTATTGATATGCTACAGCTGTTAGCGGCATTGAATAACCCGTATGACGATCTAGCATTAGCTCAAGTGCTACGCAGTCCGATTTATGCATTGAGCGATCAACATCTGCTCGAGTTAAGTAGTCAAGAGGGTTCGCACTATTTCACTAAGTTAATGCACGCCGCGAGCCAAGGTAAACTATGGTCTGGGATATATAACGATATCAAGGAATGGAGCGCACAATGCGCCCGTCTACCTATACACGATTTGCTTTATACGATTTATGAGCAACAAAATTTGATCAGTCGCTATAGGGCATCAGTGCATGCAGAAGAACGCGAACAAGTACAGCTTCATCTGGAAGCTTTTTTAGAGTATGTGCTGGATTACGATAGTGGACGTTATCCCGATATCGCTCGTTTTTTAGACCATGTACATCTCGCTCAGGGTCGTGAAGAACCGTTGCCTCAGGAGCAAAATTGTGTGCGAATGATGTCAATACACGGTGCCAAAGGACTGGAGGCGGCGGTTGTTTTTATGGTTGATTGTGCGTTCAAATTACCGAATAAAGAGACCTACGATGTACTGGTTGATTGGCCGGCTTACAGTCGCAACCCCAAACATTTTATCCTAATGCCACCGACCGCAGAGCGTAGTGAATTGTTATCTGAGCTGACCGCAACCCGTCGTCTGCGGAATCAAAAAGAAGAGATTAATTTATTGTATGTTGCATTGACACGCGCCAAGCAATATCTTTTTATTTCGGGCAGTGGCAAGAGCAAATCCGACGGGCATTGGTATAGCTTAATTGAACAATTATGCTGTGCTCAAAAGACTTTCGGCGATGACCCGCTAAAACAAATAAAAGACCAATACACGACGAACAGGCAAACCGCTACCGCCACCGAATCTTCGGTTGACTTAAAATTATTTAGCGATGCGGTGCTGGCAAACACACAGCAACGACAAATAGAACCCAGTCAACTGGTGGAAAATGTAAATACACCTACACTGGCATCAGCATCTGCCGATGCCCGGCTACGCGGTGTGATAATACATCGCGCATTAGAACTATTGAACCGACAATCTTACGCCGATTATCGATCATTCCAACAAGCATTTACAGCTTACACGGGTGTCAGCGACGAGATGTCGAATGCGTGCACCGAAGAAGCCTGGCTGTTAATGCAAAACCCTGCACTCAAAGAGTTGTTTGACGAGACTCGTTATAGCAAAAGCTACTATGAAATGCCGTTATTGTATGCTGACGATAAAGCGCAGATCGTTTGCGGCAAAGTTGATCAATTATGTGTATCCAAAGATCAGGTGTGGCTTATAGATTATAAGACCAACCGCCTACCCGAACATAATCGCGATAGTTTTTATCAGCAGTTAGCGGCACGCTATCTGCCGCAAATGCAATGCTACCGAGAAGGAGTCGCCAAGTTATTTCCGAATAAAACAATCAGGTTATCGCTACTGTTTACCAAAAGTGGCTTTTTGTATGACTATCCTTCTTTAGAAAACTCTATTTGCTCGAGTAAATCTTCGGGCGCTACATAGCCTCTGAGTAATGTACCGTCTTTTAATAAAATAGCCGGCGTACCGCGTATATTGAAGTCTCTAATAAGATCCATATTTTCATCCAACTCGGTATTACAACTAATCGCCGGTATATCTTGTCCGCTCTTCGCTGTGGTCATTGCGGTCTGACGGTTATCGGCACACCAGACGCTGGTTGCTTTAGCGGTAGAGTCAGGCCCTAATACTGGGGTTAAGAGATAACGAATTTTTATATCGCCTTCAATGTATTTATCGCGTTGATCATGGAGCTTTCTGCAATAACCGCAATTGACATCAGTGAACACGACAATCTCGTGTTCGGCTTCAGGGTCACCGAACTCTATAAAGCGATTTGCTGGCATTTCGGCAATTGTTTGCTGTCGTACTAGTTTTAGTCTCTCTTCGGTTAAGTCTTTTCGTTGTTTGATATCAATCAGCGGACCTTGCATTATGAACTGGGCGCTTGCGTCGGTATAAAAAACATTGCGTTTGTTATGCACTATTTCGTAGATGCCCTTCAGCGGGGTGTCGTTAATCTCCAGTGTACCGGGAAAACTATTACTAAGAGATTGTTTGAGTTTTTCTTCAGTAGTCATTTCTTCGGTTACTGCCGGCGTGGCATAAAGCAGTAGTGTAATGATAATAAAAAATATGCGATACATAGTTAGCTCCTTGGGTGATGTTGTTGATGTAAATCTTTTAAGCGTTGTTTAGCAACATGGGTATATATTTGGGTAGTTGATAAATCGCTATGTCCTAACAGTAATTGTACTACACGTAGGTCGGCACCGTGGTTTAACAGATGGGTGGCGAAGGCGTGTCTGAGCGTATGTGGTGAAAAGGATTTGTTAATTTTGGCCGCATTTGCCAGTTTTTTGAGGGCGTACCAGAAAGTTTGTCTAGTAATGCCGGTGCCGCGCGCAGATATAAAGACATAATCGCAATGTTTATTGTTTTTGAGCAGTTGCGGTCGAGCTTGTTTTAGATAGCGCGCTAAGCATTCACAAGCGTGCTCTCCGATGGGTACCAAACGTTCCTTGTTACCTTTGCCGGTAATCCTCAAATATCCGGCATCCAGAGAGAGTTGTGAGAACATTAAATTAACAAGTTCCGAAATCCGCAATCCACAGGCATAGAGTATTTCCAGCATCGCTTTGTTGCGTAGTCCTTCGGGTGATGAAACATCGGGTGCTTCTAGCAAGCTATTGATTTCCTCTTCATTGAGTACTTGGGGTAAATAATGTCCTGGGCGAGTTGAATGGATTTGCTCACAAGGATTAGCCGTTATCATTTTGTTTTGTATCATCCAGTTATAGAACTTGCGCAGAGTTGATAATAACCTCGCATTGGAACGCATAGCATAATTTTGTTGTAGCCGGTACAACAGATAATTTTGTATATCGGTTCTTTCTACACAATGTAATTTTTTACCTTGCTGTTTCATATATAGAGAAAAATGTTCTAAATCGTGTCTATATGCTGCGACTGTATTTGCCGACAATCCTTGTTGGGATAGCAAAATATTAAGAAAATTTTCTATCAACTCACTATAGCTGTTATCCATATCTCTAGACATACTGCTTTAATCTCCTGAGAAATTTGATGGTTAGGTAATTATATACATAAATCTATAAAACAAAGCCTGTATAGTGATAGAAACCAATGTCCCCAATGTGGTGGCATCGTAAATTTGATTTATACATCAGGTAATATATAATCATTACTCTACTAATTTAATAAGTAAAAAATGACAAAAATCAGTTAATCGTAAATGATAATACGCAGAATCTATCTGGCGACTTATATATTGATTATAGTGCTACTATGCTCAGTATTGGCACAGTGGGCAGTGGCACAGGACGGAAGCGTAGTTTTCAGCGGAACTTCGTGGCGCGATTTTCCTGGCGGTGCAGAAGCAGTATGCGCCGATGCCGACATAGACAATGATAACGATGGCTTGATAGAGATCTGTTATCTAGAAGATGTTGATGCGATTCGTTATCAGTTGGATGGTTCAGGGTTGCGGCGGTCTAGTGATGCTAATCGAGACATTGCCGGTTGCAGGGGTGGTGCCGGCAATACCTGCAACGGCTACGAGTTGGTGCGCGACTTGGATTTTGACGACGATGATAGTTATAGAGATGTGCCGGCGAATAAATCCAGCTGGACCACAGGTGTCGGCTGGCCTTATATAGGGAGTGAGACTAACGAGATAACTTATTTCAGCGGCATCTTAGAAGGTAATGGTCACACGATCGCCAATTTATTCGTCAATGCTCCGACCGGCAATCAGCGATACGGCAGATTCATTGAGAGGATTAGCGGCACGGTACGCAACTTAGGGCTTAAGGATGTTGATATTACTATTACGGGAGGCAACCAACGCGGTGCTATTTTCACTCATGAGTTAGCAGGAACAGGTCGTATCACAAACTGCTATATCTCAGGAGTGTCCAATTATAATGGTGCCGATAGATTCTCCGCTTTTGTGCAAGACAGTCTTGGTAGGATATCTAACAGCTATGTAGATATGGAGTTTAACGGCCCTATGCGCGGGTTGTTCGTCGGAGAAAATCGTGATAGAAACAATGGGGTTGTTTCCAATAGTTATGTTATCGGAGACGCCATGAATGCTGGTAATACACGAGGTTTTTTACACACGAATAATGGTCTCATAGCGAATGTTTATTATGCAGTCCAAAGCAGCGGAGGTTCAGCCGCTATAGCGATATTTAATCAATGGCGCATTCGCAGTAGCTACTATGATAGCGACAAGTGGGGAGGAACAATGAGAGTTGTCGAACTTAACAGGTTCCAAGGCACAGATGAAAACTCAAGAGGATATAGTACGATGGACTTGCAAATGCCGACTGCGGCTAACACGGATGATACTAGTAGTCCGTATTATCAGTGGAGCGAAGATAATTGGTATTTCGGCATAGACGCAGAATACCCGCTACTCAAATATGGGCGCGGCGATGATGGGGGCAACTCTGCTTGTGGTAATTCTCAGCAACCTAGGTGTGGCATTTTATTGCGCGGACAGGGTATCGTCTTAACTGATGCGAGCTTAAGTGGTCTGGAGCTGGTGAGCGATGATCAGAGAGTTATAGATATATTCCAAGAGTCAACGACGACCTATACGGTGCGTTTGCCAAACACGGTAGAGCGAGCACGAGTGATGCCAACGGCAACGCAAGGTAATTCGGCAGCGATTACAGTGAGCGTCGGTAACTTTTTTACAGAGACCGTAGCCAGCGGTTCGACGACTACTGAGTTGGTGCGATTAGAGGGTGGTGAGGAGACCACGATAGATATAGTGGTGACGGCACCGGATGGAGAGACGCAGATAGCTTATCGCGTATTTTTAATTCGTGCAGCGAGCGATGCGAGCGATGATGTGAGCTTAAGTGATTTGAAGCTAGTGGGGGATGATGAGACAGGTATAGATCTAATCCAAGAGTCAACGACGGCTTATACGGTGGGTGTGCGAAACGAGGTGGCGCGAGTGAGAGTGATGCCCACGGTGACCGACTCTGGTGCGACTATTACAGTGGATGGTATTACAGTGGCTAGCAATGCTACCAGTGGGGCTATTGATCTAACTGAAGGGGGTGACACTCTGATTACGATTGTAGTGACTGCAGCAGACGCCATTACGACTGAGACCTATACGGTTACCGTCAGCCGCGCGCAGAGTGATGATGCGACTTTAGGTGATTTGGTGCTAACGCAAATGGATGGAGTAACGATTATTCCATTGACTGATGATTTTGCATCAGAGACAACGATGTATACGGCGAGTGTAGCCAACGAGGTAGCGCAAGTGCGGGTGATGCCAACGGCGAATAGCCCTCATGCGACTATCCAAGTGGGTGACGATACAGTGGCGAGTGGTGGTCAGAGTGAAGATATTATGCTAACCGTAGGTGCAGTCACAACGATTCCGATTGTCGTCACAGCGCAAGACCGCACTGAAAATACTTACACGATAGCCGTGTTCCGTCGGCTAAATAGTAATGCGACCTTAAGTGGTTTAGTGCTAACGCAAGCAGACGGAGCAGTGATTCCGCTGGATAATACTTTTTTACTGACGACGACGACCTATACGCTAGGGGTGTCAGTACAGCAGGTGCGAGTGATGCCAACAGCGACTGCGGGTGCCTTATCAGAGATTACCGTAAGTGCTAATAATTTCACTGAGACCGTTGCCAGTGGTTCGGCGACTGCCGAGGTCGTAACCCTAGGAGAGATTAATGAGGATACCACGATAAATATAGCGGTCACGGCACAGGATGGAACGCAACTAGTTTACCGCCTAATTTTGTTTCGTACGATCACTTTATGGAGTGACTTTCCTGGTGGCGCAGTAGCAGTCTGCTCCGATGACAACATAGATAACGATAGAGACGGCTTGATAGAGATGTGTTATCTGGAAGATGTTGATGCGATGCGTTATCAGTTAGATGGCACAGGCTATAGACGGTCTAGTACTGCTACTTTAGTTACCACTGGGTGTGGGGGTGGGGACGGCGACAGTACTTGCAATGGCTACGAGTTGGTGCGCGACTTGGATTTTAACGACGATGATAGTTATAGAGATGCACCGGCGAATAGATCTAGTTGGACAACGGGTGCCGGCTGGCGCTATATAGGGAGTGAAACTGACGGCAGAACTATTTTCAGCGGCATATTAGAAGGCAACGGTCATACGATCGCCAATTTATTCGTCAATGCTTCGCCCGGCAATCAGCGACAC
>JACONC010000006.1:61108-142357 GCA_014323925.1 Chromatiales bacterium
GAGGCAACGAGCGCGGTGCTATTTTCATTTATGAGGTAAGAGCAACGGGTCGTATTATAAACTGTTATATAACAGGAGTGTCCAATTATAATGGCACCAATCAATTTTCCGGTTTTGTAAGGGACCATGAAGGCAAGATACTTAACAGTTATGTAGACATCGAGTTTAACGGTTCCATGCACGGTTTATTAGTCGGTGAAAATCGTGGTGCAAACACTGAAGTCTCCAATAGTTATGTTATCGGAAACGCCATGAACGCTCGTAATACACGAAGTTTTATGCACACGAATAAAGGCTCCATAGAGAATGCCTATTATGCAGTAAAAACCAGCGGAGGCTCCGCCGCTCTGCTGATTAGTAATCAAGGATCCATTAGCAGTAGCTACTATGATAACGAAAAGTGGGGAGGAACAATGAGAATTGTTGAAACCACCAATTCCGATGGCAGTGATGAAAACTCAGGAGGATATAGCACGATGGACTTGCAAATGCCGACAGCAGCAAACCTTGATGATATGGATAGCCCGTATTATCAGTGGAGCGAAGATAATTGGTCGTTTGGAACAAGCGAGCAATATCCATTGCTTAAATATGGGAGTGGTGATGATCAAGCTAATCCTGCTTGTGGTAATTCTCAGCAGCCTAGATGTGGCACTTTATTACGCGGACAAGAGAGTGGACAAGAACTTTCACCCGACGCAACCTTAGCTGCTTTGGTGCTAACCGATACTAGTGGCGAGGTTACATTGACTCCTGTCTTTGCATCAGCGATGACTAACTACACTGCGAGCGTGACAGAGACAGTCGATGAAGTGCAAGTGACACCGATAGCAACCGAAGGCATGGTGGCAACGATTATGATAGGTAATGAGACTGTAGAAAGTGGTGATTCATTTGATATCAGCTTAGGTGCAGCCGGCACAAATACAGATATAGAGATAGTCGTGACCGCCCCGAATGGAACGACGACGAATAGCTACACGGTGACTGTGCGCCGAGAATTGAGTGATGATGCGACTTTGAGTTTCTTGACACTAACAGATAGATTGAGTGAAACTCCGGTTACAGGAGATATAAATTCTTTTAGTCCAGATAAACTTCAATACTCAGCGCGTGTTCTACATACAGTGTCAATGGTTACAGTGACGGTGTCGGCGACTAATGGGAATGCAGAGATTAGAGTGGATAGTGATGAAGTGGAAAGTGACACCGGCTTTGATGTGGCATTGGGTAATCCAGGTTCTGATACGGTTATAGAGATAGAAGTTACTGCGCAGGATGGAATGACGACTAACACCTACACGATAACTGTGAATCGTGCTGAGACGCCAGCGTTAAATGATGCGACTCTGTTTGATTTAGCATTAAGGCTAACGGATACTGACGACACTAGGATTGAATTGTCTCCTGCTTTTGCGTCACCGAGAACTAGCTACAACGCAGGTGTCGCCGATACAGTAGATACTATAGCAGTGACCCCGACGGCGACTAATAACAATGCAACTATCACGGTGACTGTTGATGAGACAGAGGTAGAGACAGTGGTTAGTGGCAATGCAAGTCGACCCATTGACTTAACCGAAGGTGAAGGTGCCACGACCACGATTACAATCGTAGTGACTGCCCAAGATGGCAACACAATGAGGAAATACACGATAGCAGTGACTCGAGCGCTTCCTGGTATCCGTGTTCGAGTTAAGGTTTTCTTGGAGGGGCCGTTACGCTAGCTGGTAGGGTAGGTTCAGGCATCACTAGAGTTAGTTGCCAGCTGTAGCGCAAATCAATGCTTCTCTTATGATTATCCTTCTAGCATATTTGCCAAAGGCTATCATCAGGTACCTGTCCTATCTCTCAAAATTTAACGGGAAAGTTCTATGAAAGTGTAAGGTGCAAGGCACAGTGCACCTTTCAAGCTAATCCTAGTGGGAACCGTCAATCAGTGTAAAAGTAAATCTGAACTCCTGAACTCTAGGTAATGCTGGCGCACCAGCTCTAGCGCATCGTTGCGTATTTCATTCTCTATTCCCATTGGCTATTTACTGTCACTTATGCTGGAGACTGCTTCGACAGCCCCACATTACAATTTTACGCTTTGGTCTAAAAAAATTTCATTCCACTATTGACAAGAGTTTTTTTTGTTATACATTAGTAATCTAGAAAAGAGAACTTGATATGAAAAGAGAATGGTTTTAATAAAGCACAAATCATCTAGGCATTAAAATCACACGAGGTTGATGTCTAAGTATCGGAGATATGCAGAGAGATGAGTATAGTTTGGCAGACCTTCTATAGGATGAACAAAAAGCGAACCTATAATCTGTATAGACAGTTCAGGCTTCAAATAAGAACCAAACGCAAAAAGTTCTGCCGTTCTTATTGCATTGCATTACTTCCTATAGCCATGGATGAACGCGGAGCTATGGATTTCATCCACGAACAATTCCGCAATGGCAGACGATTTCGTATATTAAATAGAGTAGATGATTACAGCCGAATATGTATCGGGCAAATCATCGCATTATCAATTAGCGGTTTGTGTATCGCAAACTATCTATCTCAGCTGATACAATTTAGGCAAGTGAAACCGAAAAGCATCGTTTGCGACAACCGCGCGGAGTTTACCAGCAAAGCTATGTTTTACATGTTTTACTGGAGTCGTGCGCAGCTGGACTGCATACCATCTGGAAAACGGACGCAGAATGCGTATATCGGAAGTTGCTATGGCAAGTCCCAAGATAGTTGTCTGAATCAGTATTGGCTTTATCCATTGACAAATGCAAAGACAACCATTGAAAATTGGTTTATTGATTACAATAGAGTAAGGTTGCACCGTTCACTAGGCTATCAACCGCTTAGTGTATTTGTGCAGAAATTAGCATCAAAAATAGTACAAAAAAGAAAGGAGGTCAAGATCAACAACAATGTAATATAACGGGGTAATATAACAGGGAAATATAGAGGGAACTGTAGATTTATGTAGACAACAAATTACAAGGAAGTGAAATATGGAGCAAAAAGACCTAGTTAGAGCCGAGAAATCGTTGCTAGCCTGCTGGTAAGCACCAAAGCGTAAAAGACGCACTTCTATAAAAGAAGAGCTGATTATGTTATGCAGTTAGGTAGAAATGGCAAACCTACACTCAGATAAGTGAAATAATGAGTGGCTTGTCAAGTTATCTGTATAATTCCCTTTATTGTTATATTTATATAACTATAAAGAATTATAAGTCACTGTCTTTAAGCACATTTTTGTTGATTGTGCTAGTGGCGGCTACATTGTGGCAACCGGCGATTGCGCAGCAACCTTCGTTACCTTCTTGTACGCAAACCATAGCAGATACTGATAACGACCCTGTGCCTGCAGCTAGGGATGTAGACAAAGATGGTGATGGATTAATAGAACTGTGTAGCCTAGAAGGATTGGATGCGATACGCTATCAGTTGGACGGCACTGGCTATAGAGCGAGTGACACCGCAGACCGGATAGCGACAGGTTGTCCCGGAGGTAGCTGTCGTGGCTATGAGTTGTTTCGGAGTTTAGACTTCAAAGATGCTAACAGTTATGACAGTGGCAACATTAATATAGCCTGGACTACGGGTGCAGGATGGTTGCCCATAGGACCCATAGGCAGCAATCAGGCATTCATTGCAGATAATGCATTCAATGCGGTATTTGAAGGCAACAGGTATACTATATCTAACTTCACGATAGATAGACCGGATGAGAATAGGATAGGTTTATTCAGTCAGATAAATACTAATTCTAAAATTGATAATATTGGTCTGCTCAATGTAGCTATCACAGGAGATAGTGATGTGGCTAGTTTAGTCGGCATCAATAATGGGGGTGATATTACGAACAGCTATGCGATCGGTGATGTGACTGGGAATAGTCAGGTAGGCGGCTTAGTTGGTTCTAGTAATAATGGCACTATTACGAATAGTTATGTGAGAGGTGATGTGACCGGGAATAGTCGGGTAGGCGGCTTAGTCGGTTTCAATTTATCTGCTAATATTACGAACAGCTATGCAGCGGGTGCTGTGATTGGGAATAATCAAGTAGGTGGCTTGGTTGGTTCTCATCAATTTAGCAATATAACAAACAGCTATGCGACCGGTTCTGTGACTGGGAATAGTCGGGTAGGCGGCTTAGTCAGTGCCAATTTATCTAGTAATATTATGAACAGCTATACAACCAGTGATGTAACTGGGAATAGTCAGGTAGGCGGTTTAGTCAATATCAATGATGATGGTAGCATTACGAACAGCTATGCGACGGGAGAGAATTTAAGCCGTTTATTTGCCGTAAATCGAGGTAGCATTATAGACAGTGAACATCTGTCCATTGAAGAACTGCAGTCACCCACTGATGACATATATAGCGAATGGAGTACTGCAGACTGGGATTTCGGTAATGAATCACAATTGCCGGCACTAAAATACACCGGAGGCTCTAATAACCAGGCCTGTGGTATTGGTAGGCAACCTAGTTGTGGTAGTTTATTGCCTAATCAACTTCCCAGCCTTCTGGATAATCTCACGGTATCCTCTAACGGTCTATTGGTGCCTGAGTTTAATCCGCAGAGAATGGTCTATGATGTGGTGGTTAGTGAGACGGTCAAATCAATAACACTGCAAGCAATGGCGACGGATAAGTTTATTACTATTCGTGGTAATAGCATAGAAGAGCAATCGACCACCGCTACCATCAGTCAAGGTATTCCCATAGCTGCAGACGATGGTACTATGATTACGATTGAAGTGTCTGAAGCGGATGGAAGGGCAACAGGGATCTATATATTGACTGTTCAAGTAGCGCAATTATCCCCCGCCTCCTGTACGCGAAACATACCGGATACTGATGACGACGGCGTGCCAGCAGCTCTGGATATAGACAAAGATGGTGATGGTCTAATAGAACTGTGCGATTTTGAAGGATTGAATGCAATACGCCACCAGCTGGATGGTAGTGGTTATAGAGCGAGTGGTACTACAACCCGGATAACGGCAGGTTGTCCTGAGAGAGGCTGTCGTGGCTACGAGTTGGTTCGGAGTTTAGATTTTGAGGATGCTGAAAGTTATGACAGTGGGCGCATTAATACGGCATGGACGACGGGTGCAGGATGGATGCCGATAGGCACTAGTGATGAGTCGTTCAATGCGATATTTGAAGGCAACGGCCATACGATATCTAACTTAACGATAGATAGGTTTATTGATAATATAGGTTTATTCAGTGACACAGGTGCCAATTCTAAAATTACTAATATTGGTCTGTTAAATGTAGATATCAAAGGAAGGAACAATACAGGCGGTTTAGTCGGCTTCAATGATGGTAGTATTACGAATAGCTATGCGATGGGTTTTATGTCTATGTCAGGGCTTAATCGGATAGGCGGCTTAGTCGGTTCAAATACTGGTAGCATAACGAATAGCTATGCGACGGGTTCTATGTCTATGATAGGGCTTAATCGGATGGGCGGCTTAGTCGGTTCAAATACTGGTAGCATAACGAACAGCTATGCGACAGCTAATGTGAGTGCGATTAGTCGGGTAGGCGGCTTAGTCGGTTTCAATATAGGTAGCATAAAAAGTAGCTATGCTACGGGTGATGTGAGCGGAGATTCTAAATTAGGTGGTTTAGTCGGTTCAAATACTGGTAGCATAACGAACAGCTATGCGACAGGTAGAGTGGGTAGGTTCAATCTACTCGGTAGAAGCGATAGAGGCGGTTTAGTCGGCGAAAATAGTGGCACCATTATGAACAGCTATGCGTCAGGTATAGCAGGACTGAATGCAAGAGTTTTAGTAGGCATCAGTATAGATGATGATATTATGAACAGTCAATATCGGTCCATTGAGGCATTGCAGTCACCCACTGCGGCAACTGACATATATAGCGAATGGAGTACTGCAAACTGGGATTTCGGTAATACATCACAATTACCAGCACTTAAATACACCAGAGGGTCCGATATCAGAAACCCGACCTGCGATGTCGCTGAGCAACCTAGCTGCGGTAGTTTATTGCCTAATCAACTTCCCAATCTTTTGGATAATCTCACAGTGTCATCCAACGGTCTATTGATGCCTGAGTTTGATCCGCAGAGAATGGTCTATGATGTGACGATTGGTAAGATGAATTCAATAACACTGCAAGCAATGGCGGCGAATAAGTCTATTACCATTCGTAGTGATGGCATAGAAGAGCGAACTGGCACCAATGACATCAGTCAAAATATTCCTGTAAGCGAAGATGATGCCACCCTGATTACGATAGAAGTATCTGATGGAAGAACGGCAACCGACTACCTGTTGACCGTTATGCTAATAAATTTACCTTTCTGTACTCATGCCATAGCGGATACTGATAACGACGGTGTGCCGGCAGCTATAGATGTAGACAAAGATGGTGATGGATTAATAGAACTGTGTAGCTTAGAGGGATTGGATGCGATACGCCACCAGCTGGACGGGAGTGGCTATCAAGCAGATAGCAATATGGATATTATAACAATGGGATGCCCTGAGGATGATGGCTGTCGTGGCTACGAGTTGGTTCGGAGTTTAGATTTTGAGGATGCTGACAGCTATGACAGCGAGCGCATTAATATGGCATGGAGGATAGGTGACGGATGGATGCCGATAGGCACTAGCATTCAGCCATTCAATGCAGTATTTGAAGGTAACGGTCATACGATATCTAACTTAATGATAGATAGATTTGCTGACAATATAGGTTTATTCCGCGCAATAAGCCGTGATTCTAAAATTACTAATATTGGTCTGTTAAATGTGGCTATCACAGGAAATGCCTCTGTAGGCGGGTTAGTTGGTGGCAATGACGGTAGTATAACGAGTAGCTATGCGACCGGCGATGTGAGTGGGAGGTCTAGAGTAGGCGGTAGCGTAGGCGGTTTAGTCGGCAGAAATACTGGTAGTGTAACGAACAGCTATGCGACGGGTACTGTGACCGGGCGGACTGCGGAGGTCGGTGGTTTAGTCGGCTTCAATAGAAGAGGTAGTATAACGAACAGCTATGCGAGTGGTGATGTGACTGGGTTTGGTGTGGTAGGCGGTTTAGTCGGCAGCAATTCTGGTAGGGTAACGAACAGCTATGCGAGAGGTGATGTGGATGGGGTAAGTTCGGTAGGCAGTTTAGTCGGCAACAATTCTGGTAGGGTAACGAACAGCTATGCGATCGGTAATGTGAGAATAGCTGGTGAGGATGCAAGAGTGTTAGTAGGTGCCAGTATAAATAATAATATTATAAACAGCCAACATCTGTCCATTGAGGCACTGCAGGCACCTACTACGGCAACTGGTATATATAGCGAATGGGATACTGCAAACTGGGATTTCGGTAATTCAGCACAAAACCCAGCACTGAAATATACCAGAGGTTCTGATGTCAACCATCCGGCCTGTGGTATCGCCGGGCAACCTAGCTGTGGTGATTTATTACCTAATCAATTCCCTAGCCAGCAGCCGAGTTCTGATGCGAGCTTAACAGCTTTAGTGGTATCGGAAGGAACATTGATACCAGCTTTTATGAATGATGAACAAGCATATACAGTATCAGTTGCTAACCAGACGGAAACGATAACGGTGACCCCCATGGCAAGTAATACTTCTGCGACTATCGTAGTGAATGGCACTACCGTTAATAATGGTAGTGCAAGTGATAGCATTCCTTTAACCAAAGGAGGCATAACGATAATAACAATAGAAGTGACCGCACTAGACGGCACCCTAAACACCTACACGATAGCAGTGCGCCGAGATTTTGATGTACGGCCTTCTTGTACTCAAAGCATACCGGATACCGATAATGACGGTGTGGCAGCTGCCATTGATATAGATAAAGATGGTGATGGTCTGATAGAGTTGTGTGATTTGAATAGTTTAGATGCGATACGCTATCAGTTGACCGGTAATGGCTATCAAGCGAATAGCACTGCGACTCTGATAACTGCAGGCTGCCCTGATAATAGATGTCGTGGCTACGAGTTGGTTCGGAGTTTAGACTTTGAGAATGATAATAGCTATGACAATGGTAGCATTAATAGAGCATGGGCTATGGGTGCAGGATGGCTACCAATAGGCAATGAAAATCGGTTATTCAATGCAGTATTTGAAGGCAACGGACATACCATATCTAACCTAATAATAGATAGACCTTCTATGGGTCATGTAGGTTTATTTGGCGTGATAGGTCTTAATTCTAAAATTACTAACCTGGGTCTGTTAAATGCAGATATCACAGGGCGTAACAGAGTAGGCGGTCTAGCTGGCATGAACCGCGAAGGTAGTATTGCGAGTAGCTATGCGGCAGGTGATGTGACTGGTCGCAGCGATGAGGTAGGCAGTTTAGTCGGCTTCAATAATGGTCGTATTGCGAACAGCTATGCATCTGGTAATGTGACTGGGAATAATCAGGTAGGCAGTTTAGTCGGCTTCAATGCTAATCGTATTGCGAACAGCTATGCATTTGGTAATGTGACTGGGAATAATCAGATGGGTGGTTTAGTCGGCTTGAATGCTGGTCGTATTGTGAATAGCTATGCATTTGGTAATGTGACTGGGAATAATCGGGTAGGTGGTTTAGTCGGCTTGAATATCAGTAATATTACGAACAGCTATGCGGCGAGTGGTGTGGCAGCAGAAGGTCTGGATGCCGGAACCCTAACTGGTTTTAATGGTGGGAATATTACAAATAGTATGTATCAGACTATTGCGCAACTGCAGGCACCCACTACAGCAACCGGCATATATAGCAAATGGAGTACTGCCGACTGGGATTTTGGTAATGCCTCACAATCCCCAATGCTGAAATATACCAGACCAGCCTGTGGTGTCGCTGGACAACCTAGCTGTGGCAGTTTGTTATCTAACCAATCTCTTAGTCTTTTGGATAATCTTACGATATCTAATGCTCTATTGGTGCCTGAATTTAATCCGCAGAGATTGGTCTATGATGTGGTCGTTGATGAGAATGTCAATTCAATAGCACTGCAAGCAATGGCTATGGGTAAATCTATTACCATTCGTAGTGATGGATTAGTAGAGCAAGTTACCAACGATGCCATCAATCAAGAAATTCTTATCGCTACAGACGGTGGCACTAGGATTACGATTGAAGTGTCTACTGCAGATGAAAGTTTGGCAGGGAATTACATGTTGACCGTTGAAGTAGGTCTATTACCCTCCTGTGCTCTAGACATACCAGATACTGATGATGACGGTTTTTCAGCAACTATAGATATAGATAAAGATGGTGATGGTCTGATAGAACTGTGCGATCTAGAGGGATTGGATGCGATACGCCATCAGCTGGAGGGGAATGGTTATCGAGTAGGTAGCAATATAGACATTATAACGACAGGATGTCCTGAGAGAGGCTGTCGTGGCTACGAGTTGGTTCAGAGTTTAGACTTTGAAGATGCTGACAGCTATCGCAGTGGGCGCATTAATACGGCATGGACGACGGGTGCAGGATGGCTGCCGATAGGCAGTAGAGACCAGCCATTCAATGCGGTATTTGAAGGCAACGGACATACCATATCTAACCTAACAATAGTTAAATCTTCTATTAGTAATATAGGTTTATTTGGTTTGATAGATTCTAATTCTAAAATTACTAATCTGGGTCTGTTAAATGTAGATAACACAGGAGATAACAGGGTAGGCGGTTTAGTCGGCATGAACCGCAAAGGTCGTATTGCGAACAGCTATGTGATAGGTGATGTGACTGGGAATAATCAAGTAGGCGGTTTAGCCGGCTTGAATACCGGCAGTATTGCGAATAGCTATGCGACCGGTGATGTGACTGGCAGCCGCGATCAGATAGGTAGTTTAGTTGGCTTGAATACCGGAAGTATTGCGAGTAGCTATGCGAGAGGTGATGTGACTGGGAATAATCAAGTAGGCAGTTTAGTCGGCATTAACCGTAGGGGTAGTATTATGAACAGCTATGCAGTGGGTAATGGGACTGGGAATAATCAGGTAGGCAGTTTAGTCGGCATGAATACCGGTAGTATTACGAACAGCTATGCAACGAATGATACGGCAGCACAGAGTCCAGATGCCGGAGACTTAGTGGGTTCTAATAGTGGGAATATTACAAACAGCATGTATCAGACCATTGCGCAACTGCAGTCGCCTACTACTGCAACCGACATATATAGCGAATGGAGTACTGCTAACTGGGATTTTGGTAGTTCATTGCAATATCCAATACTTAAATATGCAAGTGGTTCCGATATTAGCAATCTAACATGTGGTTTTTCTGAGCAATCTAGCTGTGGCAGTTTATTATCTAATCAATTTATTAGCTTTTTGGATAATCTCACAGTGTCCAATAGCCTATTGGTGCCTGAGTTTAATCCACAGAGATTAGTCTATGATGTGGTCGTTGGTGAGAATGTCAATTCAATAGTACTGCAAGCAATAGCTACAGGCAAGTCTATTACCATTGATAGTGATAGATTAGGAAGGCAAGCTACTAACGATGCCATCAGGCAAGAAATTCTTATCGCTACAGGCGATGGTACCACGATTACGATTGATGTGTCTGTTCCAGATGAAAGGTCGGCGGGGAATTACCTGCTGACCGTTCAAGTAAGTCTATTACCCTCCTGTACTCTAGACATACCGGATACTGATGGTGACGGTGTGTCAGCGGCTATAGATATAGATAAAGATGGTGATGGTCTGATAGAACTGTGCGATCTAGAGGGATTGGAGGCGATACGCCATCAGCTGGATGGGAGTGGTTATCGAGCAGGTAGCAATATGGACATTATAACGACAGGATGTCCTGAGAGAGGCTGTCGTGGTTACGAATTGGTTCGGAGTTTAGATTTTGCAGATGCTGATAGCTATGACAGTGAGCGCATTAATACAGCATGGACTATGAATGCAGGATGGTTACCGATAGGCAGTAGAGACCAGCCATTCAATGCAGTATTTGAAGGCAACGGACAGACCATATCTAACCTAATAATTGATAGATCTGATAGTTCTTATATAGGGTTATTTGGTTTCACAGGTTCTGATTCTATTATCACTAATCTTGGTTTGTTAGATGTAGATATTGCAGGGGAGAATAATGTAGGTAGTTTAATCGGCTGGAATGAAGCTGATGTAACGAACAGTTATGCGACCGGTGAGGTGATGGGGAATGAACCTGTAGGAGGCTTAGTAGGATTAAATAAGGGTAATATTATGAACAGCTATGCAGCGGGTGATGTGAATGGGCAGACTAGTGTAGGCGGTTTAGTTGGGGTCGGCGACAGTAGAAGTAGTATAACGAACAGTTATGCAACAGGTGAGGTGATAGGGAGTGAACAGGTAGGAGGTTTAGCCGGCCTCATGGATACTGCTGGTGCTAGCATTATGAATAGCTATGCGACAGGTGGTGTGATGGGGAGTGGAGATGTAGGAGGCTTAGTTGGGCTCATCATTCTGGATGCTAGCATTATAAATAGCTATGCGACGGGCAATGTGATGGGGGATAGTGATGTAGGAGGTCTAGTCGGCTTCAATGGTGGTAGTAATTTGGGAGAGGGTGGTAATGAGTTCAGAATTGATAATATTACGAACAGTAGCCCTCAGAGTACTGCGGCACTGCAGATGCCTACTACAGCAACCGGCATATATAGCGAATGGAGTACTGCCAACTGGGATTTTGGTAATTCATTGCAATATCCAAGGCTTAGATATGCCATAGGTTCCGACCCTAATAATAATCCGGCCTGCGGTACTTCTGGGCAACCTGACTGTGGCACCTTATTGCCTATTCCAGTGATGACAACGGACTCACTGCTGAGTAGTGATGCGAGCTTAAGTGCTTTGGTGGTATCGGAAGGCACATTAAGCGCGCCCTTTGATAGCAATACACGAGATTACACAGTGTTGGTAGCCAATACAACAGAAACGATAACAGTGACACCGACGGCGACTAATACCAGTGCAACTATCACAGTGGAGACAGCAGAGGCAGAGACACAGACAGTAGAGAGTGGCACTACAAGCACTGCGATTGAATTAGCCGCAGGTGAAGTCACCACGATTATGGTCGTAGTGACCGCCCAAGGCGGCAATAAGATGGAGCGCTACACAATAGCAGTGAGCCGACCGCTGAGTAATGATGCGAGCTTAACTGACTTGACGGTATCGGCAGGCATATTAACCCCAGACTTTAATAGCACAACACTGAACTATACAGTGTCGGTTGGAAATGATATTGAGAGGCTAACTGTGACGCCAACGGCATCTGATGATAATGCAACTATCACAGTAGAGGCGGAAGAGGTAGAGAGTAGCACTACAAGCACTACGATTGAATTAGCCGCAGGTGAAGTCACCACAATTACGATAGAGGTGACCGCCCAAGACGGCACACCAAATACTTACACGATAGCAGTGACCCGAGCAGCAAGTCCTGATGCAAGTTTGAGTGATTTAGCACTTACTGATAGCAACGGCATTACGATTGCATTGATACCTAATTTTGCAACAACGGTGACCAGCTATGCGGCAAGCGTAGCCCATACGGTAGCTGAAGTGCAAGTGACACCAGTAGCGAGTGAAGGTATGTTGGCAACGATTAGGATAGGTAAAGAAACTGTAACCAGTGGTGATTCAGCTAATATCAGCTTAGGAGTACCCGGCACAGATACTGATATAGAGATAGTCGTGACCGCTCCGAATGGAACGACGACGAATAGCTATACGGTGAGAGTGAGCCGAGCATTGAGTGATGATGCGACTTTGCGTGCCTTGACCCTAACAAATAGATTTGGTGAGAATAATTTAGTCAGGGTAGAGCCTTTTGCTGAGGACACATTGGAGTACACTGCAGAAGTGCACCATACAGTGTCAACGCTTACCGTGACGGTATTGGCAACTGATAACGAGAATGCAGAGGTTACAGTGAATGGCAGTGATGTGGCAAATGGTGACATGCTTGATATAGCATTGCCTGAAGCAGGTAGTTCTACGGATGTTGAGATAGTCGTGACTGCTCAGAATAGAACAACGATGAGAACCTACTTGGTAACCGTGAATCGTGCTCCACTACCACTAGATAATGATGCGACCCTGTTTGATTTAGTGTTGATGGCGAATGGTGAGGGCATAGCTTTAGACTTTGTTAGCACGATGACGACTTATACAGTGAATGTAGACCATACAGTAGCTAGTTTAGAAGTGACCCCAATTGCAAACAACGATGATGTAGCTAGTATCAGTATAAATGGTAATGAGGCTGAGAATAGGAATCCGATAGATATTGTGCTTGAAGTGGCCGGTGAAGATACTGAGATAGTCGTTATAGTCACCGCCGAAGATGATAGCACGACTATGAGTTATACAGTGACAGTGAGCCGAGCACTGAGCAACGATGCCAGCTTGCGTGCTTTAGTGCTAACTGATACTGAGGATAATATGATTGAATTGTCTCCTACTTTTGCACCAATGATGACCAGCTATAGAGCGAGCGTGGCAGACACGGTGGGTGAAGTGCAAGTGACACCGGTAGCAACCGAAGGTATGATGGCAATGATAAGGGTAGATAATGAAACTGTAGCCAGTAGTGCTTCAGTGAGTGTTGATTTAGGAGCAACCGACACAGATACCAATATAGAGATAGTAGTGACCGCTCCAGATGGAACAACAAATACTTATATGGTGACTGTGAGCCGAGCGGCAAGTACCGATGCGAGTTTAAGCGCATTGACAGTATCGGCAGGCACACTAAGTCCAGACTTTAATAGCACGACACTGAACTATACAGTGTCGGTTGCTAATAGCATTGAGCAGCTAACCGTGATGCCGACGGCGACTAATGCCAATGCAACTATCATGGTAGATGATGAGGCAGTAGAGAGTGGTACTACAAGCACTGCCATTGAATTAGCCGAAGGTGAAGTCACTACAATTATGGTGGTAGTGACTGCCCAAGACGGCACCGAAAATACTTACACGATAGCAGTGAACCGTGACCCAAGTGCCGATGCGAGCTTAAGTGATTTAGAGGTATCGTCAGGCACATTAACCCCAGCCTTTAACAGCACCACACTGAACTATACGGTATCGGTTGAAAATGATGTTGAGAATCTAACCGTGACGCCGACGGCATCTAATGAGAATGCAACTATCTCGGTAGATGATGCAGATGTGATTAGTGGCATGGGAAGTGACAGCATAGCCTTGACCGAAGGTGGCACAACCACGATTACTGTTGTGGTAACCGCCCAAGATAGATCCATGAATATTTATACAGTGCTAGTGACCCGAGCAGCAAGTCCTGATGCAAGTTTGAGTGATTTAGCGCTTACTGATAGTAACGGCATTACGATTGCACTGGTGCCTGATTTTGTGTCAACGGTGACCAGCTATGCGGCAAGCGTAGCCCATACGGTAGCTGAAGTGCAAGTGACACCAGTAGCGAGCGCAGGTATGATGGCAATGATTAGGATAGGTAATGATACTGTAGCCAGTGGTGATTCAGCCAATATCAGCTTAGGAGTACCCGGTACAGACACCGATATAGAGATAGTCGTGACCGCTCCGAATGGAACGACGACGAATAGTTATATGGTGAGAGTGAGCCGAGCATTGAGTGATGATGCGACTTTGAGTGCCTTGACACTAACAGTGGCTGGTGAGGATAATTTGATCAAGGTAGAACCTTTTGCTGAGGACACATTGGAGTACACTGCAGAAGTGCATCATACAGTGTCAACGCTTACCGTGTCGGTATTAGCAACTGATAACGAGAATGCAGAGATTACAGTGAACGGCAGTGATGTGGCAAGTGGTGGAATGCTTGATATAGCATTGCCTGAAGCAGGTAGTTCGACGAATGTTGAGATAGTCGTGACTGCTCAGAATGGAATAACGATGAGGACCTACTTGGTAACTGTGAATCGTGCTCCACTACCACTAGATAATGATGCGACCCTGTTTAATATAGAACTGATGGCGAATGGTGAGGGTATAGCTTTAGACTTTGTTAGCGAGATGACAACTTATACAGTGAATGTAGCCCATACAGTAGCTAGTTTAGAAGTGACCCCAATTGCGAACAACGATAATGTGACGAGTATCACGATAAATAATGAAGATGCCGAGAATAGGAATCCAACAAATGTTCCACTTCTAGATCCCGGTGAAGTTACTGAGATAGTGGTTATAGTCACCGCAGAAAATAGTAGCGCTACAGTGAGTTATACGGTGACCGTGAATCGAGCACTGAGCAACAATGCAACCTTGAGTGCTTTAATGCTAACGAGTACTGAGGAGGATATGATTGCATTGACTCCTGATTTTGCATCAACGGTGACTAACTACACTGCGAGAGTGGCAGAAACGGTGACTGCAGTTCAAGTGATGCCGGTAGCGACCGAAGGTGCAATGGCAACGATTAGGGTAGATAATGATACTGTAGCCAGTAGTGCTTCAGTGAGTGTTGATTTAGGTGAAACCGGCACAGATACCAATATAGAGATAGTCGTGACCGCTCCAAATGGAACGACGACGAATAGCTATACTGTGATAGTGAACCGAGCGCCGAGTAGTGATGCGAGCTTATCTGATTTGGTGGTGTCGGAAGGACAATTAGATCCAACCTTTAATAGCGATAGACGAAACTACGCAGTTGAGGTCGCTAATGCGACAGCAACGATAACCGTGACGCCGACGGCAACTAATGCCAATGCAACTATCACGGTAAATGCTGCAGCAGTAGACAATGGCAATGCAACTGATCCCATTGAATTAGCCGAAGGTGAAGTCACCACAATTATGGTGGTAGTGACTGCCCAAGATGACACCAAAAATACTTACACGATAGCAGTGAGCCGAGCAGCGAGTGCCGATGCGAGCTTAAGTGCATTGACAGTATCATCAGGCACACTAAGCCCGGACTTTAATAGCACGACACTGAGCTATACAGTATCGGTTGCTAATAATATTGAGCAGCTAACTGTGAAACCAACGGCGACTAATGTCAATGCAACTATCACGGTAGATGATGAGACAGTAGACAGTGGCAATGCAAGCGGGTTCATTACATTAGCCGAAGGTGAGGTCACCACAATTATGGTCGTAGTGACCGCCCAAGACGGCACTGAAAATACTTACACGATAGCCGTGAGCCGAGAGGCGAGTAGTAATGCGAGCTTAAGTAATTTAGAGGTATCACCAGGCGCACTAAGCGAGACCTTTGATAGCACAACCCTGAACTATACAGTGTCGGTTGAAAATGATGTTGAGAGACTAACAGTGACGCCGACGGCGACTAATGCCAATGCAACTATCACGGTAAATACTGTGCCAGTAGAGAGTGGCAATGCAAGTAAACCCATTGAATTAGCCGCAGGTGAAGTCACCACGATTACGGTCGTAGTGACTGCCCAAGCTGGCAACACAAATACTTACATGATAGCCGTGAGCCGACCGCGCCCTGCTGGCATCCGTGTCCGGGTTAAGGTCTTCTTGGAGGGTCCACTACGCTAGCTGGTAGGATGGTCAATACACCACTAGGGCTGTTGCCTATAGCACAACCAAGACTTCTCGTATATTTCGGAAAAACTCTCTTTGAAAATGGACCTAAAAAAGAGGGAAGGTCACTTTCTATCGCATTCTTTTTGGGATGCCTTACGAACAGAAAAGGTCTTCTGGGAGCACAACCGTGAAGCACTTCGGGAATTAGAGCTGCCGCTTTCGGCCGGCTGTACGGATGGTAATAGTAGAACAGCATGCATGCCTTGCTTGTACGCGCTCACTATCGGCGTGCACTCGGCACTTCTTCATTTTAGCCACTCAGTCATACCTACACTATCGGCATGCTCGGATGCACTTACTTCGTAGCTATGTCATACGATCGGTATTAGTGCCAATATAGGCAATAATCAGGGTTGCGGTGCTACTGAACTCGATGTGGGTAATGCTTCGTTAGCTCGTATTTTGGCGCGCCTCAGTTCGGCAGCTGCTTCCATAGCCCGTATTTTGGCGCGCCTCAGTTCGGCAGCTGCTTCCATAGCCCGTATTTTGGCGCGCTTCAGTTCGAGTTCGTTACGCTGTTTATCCAGTTTTAACCGCAGCTTATCCAGCTCGATATCGCCTTGCTTGTTTATACCACCATTATGACAATGCCTCGTCCCATGTACTTCGCCCCAAGCAGCGCAATTAGTCCGGCAATAATGACAACCGTCAGCAGCTGTCCGGCCAGGATGTGCAACCGCAATAGTGATGGTAGTCAGGCATAGCAATACTATTGCTACACATTGAATTGCTATCGCTCGCATGATTGGCTGCATTTGGTAATAGCTTCTCTCAATATGCGTATATGCTTACTCGCAATCATAAGCTAATCTAAGTCCGGCGAAGGTGTGTCGTTTATCTTTTTCGTAGAAGTTCCTAAAGCTGGGGCGTAGATGATAGTCGGCTTTGTTATGACTGCAACCGCCGCGTAGCACATAGTGATGTCCGTTGAACCACGGTGTTGAGTATTCTGTGTACGGGAAGTCTTTATAGTTAGGGTAGGGATGAAAGTTGTTCAGGCACCATTCCCATACCTCAGTAGGTTGATCTATTTGCGGGTGCGCGGCTTCTCGTTCGTATTCGTGCGGCAGTCTTGCACCGGCATAGCGTGCACAGGCTTGGGCTTCGTAATAGCATAGACCATAGACTGCGGAGTCGGCATCTAAACTTTTATAACCAGCAGGGGTTGCTTGGAACCATCCATCCTGGTAATGCCATCCATCGGGTGCTGTTGCTTTAGTTTTTTTCAGCCAGGCGTAGCCTTCGGGACTCCAATATCGTTGCTCATGGTAGCCGCCGGATTCCATAAATCCTAGATATTCGGCGTTGCTCACTGGTTTGTGGTTGATAGCGAAGGCATTGAGTTTTATGGTGTGTTGCGGGAGTTCGTTGTCAAAAGACCAATTATCCACTCCGCCGATTCGGTAGGATTTATCGGCAAACAACAGAGGATATTTGCTGATTTCAGTAGCTTCGTTAAGACCATCATCATCGCAGTTTGACGGTGCCCCTTGCAGGCACCTTTGAGTCATTACCATTTTCATTGTTTCTAGATGCATGGCGTGGTGCTGCAAAATAAATTTTAGTAGGTATGAATCTCTCATCAGTCGGTGTTTGACTAAAGTCTGCGGTGGGTCGCCTAGCAATGCGATGTTATCATTAAATTGTTGCTGTCCTTGCTCTAGCGTTATATCGCGGTGGCTGAGTGCTTTGCCACGCAAAGGTTTGGGTGTGTTGCGAGGGTTGTAGAGTTGGTGGTCGCTTTCTTTTAGGATACCTGCGCCTAACAAGGTATCCCATAGCCAGAGAATTTCGGTATAAACGATATGTCCGTAATGCCAGCCCAGTGGACTTAAGTCGGGATGGTATTGCCGGCGATAATCAATATCTTCTACCGAAGCGGTTAAGCATTGTACGGTGTTTTGCAGTTGCGAGAGGCTTTCTACCAGTTCAGTATATTTCATAAATCTAACCATTGAATGGTAGCGCCTAATCGGGCAATCATTAATCTTTTTTCTGAAAACGCACACCAGTCTTGTGTATCGTCTAATTTCTCTGATGCAATCCACAGTCGATCCTTTTCTGCCAGGTAATACAAAGAGGGTGCGTTGCCATTAATAGCGTAGCGTAATGCATAAATGGCATGGCTATCGCTGACAATTATGTTCAGTAGTGCTTCATCTTCGTTGATATGAGTCATCAGCCAGGCGATGAAATCTTTGATAATGATGGCAAATTCTTTATCCGGGTTATCGGCTATCAGTTGGCGTAGTAGTGCAAACAGATATTCTGAGTCGCTGAGCCCTCGTAGCGATGCGATAATCGAGTCAGCTAATTCGGCGATGATAGCTTGGCGCAGTGTGTTATTGAAGTCTTTTATATAGCCGTTGTGCATATAAAGATAGCAGCCATCCTTAAAAGGTTGGGTGTTATCTATGCTGGTAGCAAAATTACTGGTTGCACTACGCACCATTGCTAGCCATCGCTCGCTACACAAACTATCTGCTAGGTCACTTAAATTGGCATCCGACCAGATCGGCATCGGATTTCTATATACTGCAGTACGTCCGTCCGGCTGGTACCAGCCGAAACCGAAACCGTCGGCATTGAGTTTTGCATACTGCAGTTCCTTAGGTTGCCACGACTGTACATAAAGGCTATGTTTGGCATCCAATAATAGTCTGCGTAGAGGAATAGCTTTGCCTATGTAGGCGGCGAGTCGACACATTTTACACTTTACACTTTAGTATGAGAGTTAAGTATTTGCCCTAGATTTTGATAGTGACTCAGTCTGAAATAATGTTTTTAATTTCACAATTTTTATGCCTGCTATTATATCCAAAGCTATAAAGCATCACAAATTAGCTCGCTCACCGCTCTGAGATCTCTGTCGCAAACACCTGACATCTGGTCAGGAAAAACATTACTAACTTAGGATAAGAGAAAATTATGCAAACATTATTATTAACAATAATGCTCGAACAAAAATTTTTCGGGGAGGTTGCTCATTGAAGTGCTTGCGCTACTTTTTCTAGTTTCAATGCGCAAAACTTAAACTCAGGTATTTTCCCATACGGGTCTAATGCTGCGTTGGTCAATAAATTGGCTGCTGCCTCTTGATAGCAGAAAGGCATAAATACTTGGCCGCGCATCAAGCCACGGTCGATCCGTGCTAGACACTCCACTGTGCCGCGCCGCGATGTCAATCTAATCGTATCGCCGGTGTGTGCATTTATTTCGGCTAAATCGTCGGGATGCACCGAAGCTACTGGGTGGGGTTCTATTGTGTTCAACACGCTAGCCCGTCGCGTCATCGCACCCGTGTGCCAGTGTTCGAGTTGGCGGCCAGTGATGAATATGAATGGGTAGTCTGTATCTGGTATTTCATCGGCTTGGCTGAAGTGTGCCGGCACGAAGCGTCCGAGTCCGTTTGTAGTGGGGAAATTTTCTTTGAATAGTATCGGTTGTCCGGGGTCGTCAGTATCGGCGCACGGATAAGTGACTGAACCGCTTTGCTCAAGGCGATCCCAGCTAATACCTTTGATGCTGTCCATGCACTCGCGCATTTCGTTGAATACATCGGAGACATCTTCGTAGTGCCAGTTCAGTCCTATGCGCCGTGCTATGTCTTGTATGATATCCAAGTCCAGTCGTGCTTCACCAGGTGGTTTGAGGGCTTGTCTGCCCAACTGCACGCGTCTATCAGTATTGGTTACAGTGCCAGTTTTCTCCGGGAAAGCCGACGCTGGTAAGATGACATCGGCAAATAATGCAGTCTCAGTCATAAATAGATCTTGCACGATCAAATGGTCTAGTGTTGCTAGAGCTTTGCGGGCATGGTTGAGGTTCGGGTCAGACATTGCCGGGTTTTCACCCATAATATACATACCGCGAATTTTATTTTTTTCGGCTTCGTGCATAATCTCAACGACCGTCAAGCCTGGTTTTTTATCTAGCGTGCAGCCCCAGAGCTTTTCAAACCGTTGCAGAGCTGCAGTGTCGTCGACTCGTTGATAATCAGGGAACACCATTGGGATTAGACCAGCATCCGATGCACCTTGCACATTATTTTGTCCGCGTAGCGGGTGTAATCCACTGCCGGGTTTGCCGATTTGTCCAGTCATCAAAGATAAGGCTATCAGGCAACGGGCGTTGTCGGTGCCGTGTATATGTTGCGATATACCCATACCCCAGAAGATAATCGATGCTTTAGAGCTGGCATAAAGCCTGGCGACCTGATGGATTGTTTCTGAATCTATACCGCAGATAGGCGCCATGACTTCGGGCGCATAATCTTGCAAGTGTTTTTTCAGTGCTTGGTAACCTTCGGTGCGCTCAGCGATGAATTTTTCATCGACCAATCCTTGCTTGATGATTGAATGCATCAGTGCATTGAGCAATGCGACATCAGTGTCGGGTTTGAACTGCAGATAATAATCGGCGTGTTTGGCAAGTTCTACTTTACGCGGGTCGATGACTATCAGGCATTTGCCCGAGCGTGCGGCATTCTTAATAAAGGTTGCTGCCACTGGATGATTTTCAGTCGGGTTAGCACCAATAACGACGATGACTTCGGATTCTTTGACATCGCATACTTGGTTAGAGACTGCTCCCGAACCAATGCCTTCTAACAGCGCGGCCACTGATGAGGCATGGCATAGACGAGTGCAGTGGTCAACATTATTAGTCGCAAATGCGGTGCGTATTAGCTTTTGAAATAGATAGGCTTCTTCGTTCGTACCTTTAGCGGAACCAAAGCCGGCAATCGCCGAGGCTCCACTTTCGGAGTATATTTTCTTCAAACCTTCGGCGGCAAAATCTAGAGCCTCGTCCCAGGTTGCCTCACGAAACATTTGCCCAATATCGTCATTGCTGAGCGTATCTATATCGGCGACCTTCTCAGCATCTGCTATTCGGATGAGCGGTTTGGTCAGCCGTTCTGTATTGTGTATATAATCAAAACCGTAGCGGCCTTTGACGCATAGCCGACTGTGGTTGGACGGACCATCTCGGCCGTTAACATAGATGATTTTGTCGTCTTTAATATTGAAGCTCAACAGACAGCCGACTCCGCAATAAGGGCAGACCGAATCAACCTTGCGGTCTACTTCTTGCATACCAGCTTCGGCCGATGGCATCAGTGCACCCGTCGGACAGGCCTGCACACATTCTCCGCATCCCACACAGCTACTGTTTCCCATTGCATCGTCTAAATCAAAGACGATTGCTGAACTGGCACCGCGATGCGCATAGCCGATGACATCGTTGTTTTGTTCTTCGCGACAAGCTCGCAAGCAACGGGTGCATTGTATGCACGCATCTAAATTGACTGCGATTGCCGGATGTGAGTTATCGGCTTGCGGGTTGCTACGGCTTTCAAAGCGCGGCAAGCCGAGGTCTAAATGTTTACTCCAATGATCTAATTCATTGTTGAGGGTATAACTTTGCTGTGCCATATCGGACTGCAATAGTTCTAGTACCATGCGCTGCGCATGTCTAGAGCGAGGATTGTCGGTAGTGACTTTCATCTCAGCGGTCGGTTGGCGTACACACGAAGGTTGCAGTACGCGCTCGCCTTCTATCTCGACCATACACGCACGACAATTACCGTCAGCACGCAAGCCTTCTTTGAAGCACAGATGCGGGATGTCTATACCGTGGCGCTGTGCAGCTTGCAAAATGGTCTCGCCTTCATAAGCGGTTATGGTTTTGCCGTTTAGTGCGAACTCTATCGTTTGCAAATTTGAAAAGTATTCGGGATTTGCTGCCATAGTTTTAGCTCTCTAATCGTTGTTCTCTAGCTCGGATGGAAAGTACTTAATCACACATTGTAAAGGATTAGGAGCGGCTTGACCAAGCCCGCAAATAGAGGCATCGGCCATCACTTGACTCAACTCGTTCATCAACGGTATATCCCATTGTTCTTTTTCCATCAACCTGACTGCTTTGGATGTGCCGACTCGACACGGCGTACATTTGCCGCACGATTCGTGTGAGAAAAATCGCATCGCATTGAGTGCCGCATTGCGTGCGCGGTCTTTATCCGATAGTATGATAATCGCCGCTGATCCAATAAAACAGCCGTACTCGTTCAAGGTGTCAAAATCAAGCGGGATATCGCCCATGGATGCCGGCAGAATACCGCCTGATGCACCGCCTGGAAAATAGCCATAAAAGGTATGTCCTGCTTGCATACCATCGCAATATTCGTCAATTAATTCTTGCACTGTGATACCCGCCGGTGTCAAATGCACGCCTGGCTTGTTGACTCGTCCGCTAACCGAAAATGAGCGTAATCCTTGGCGACCATTGCGACCCTCGGACGAGAACCATTCGCTACCTTTTTCTACGATATCGCGCACCCAATATAAGGTTTCCATATTATGCTCTAAGGTCGGCCTGCCAAATAAGCCGACTTGCGCTATGAACGGTGGACGTAAGCGCGGCATCCCGCGCTTGCCTTCTATCGACTCTATCATTGCTGATTCTTCACCGCAGATATAAGCACCAGCAGCGCGCCGTAGTTCTATAGCTGGCAATGGCAAGTTGCATTGCTTTTGCAGTAATTCCAATTCTTGTGCCAACATTTTGCGCAAACCGGCGTATTCGTCGCGTAAATAGATGTAAATGGCATCCAACTCTACGACAAATGCTGCAATGAGCATACCCTCAAAGAAGCGATGTGGATCTCGCTCTAGATAATAACGATCCTTGAATGTGCCTGGTTCACCTTCATCTATATTGACTGCTAGATAGCGGGGTGCCGGTTGGTCTTTGACGATACGCCATTTGCGTCCGGCTGGGAAGCCTGCACCACCCAGACCGCGTAGTCCAGAATCTTCTAAGGCTTTTATGACTGACTCAGTGTCGCGCTCGCCGTTATGTAGTGCCTTGAGCAATTGATAGCCACCCCTCTTGCAGTATGCCGCATAGCTTAGGTGTGTGCTGGTAGCAGGGCAGACAGATGCTTTTAGCTGTATGGCGTTGCTAATGTTATCCACGGTGGCTTTCTCTATAGGGTTCGTGCCAACCACTGCTATCGGTGCCTGTTCGCAGCGGCCTACGCAAGGTACGCGCTGGATGCGTACTTCGTTGGGATTTATCTTTTGTTGCAGTGTTTTTATCAAAGCCTCGCATCCTGCCATTTCACAAGTGATAGAGTCACATACCCTAACGGTCAATGGCGGCGGCGGTGTTTGATTATCATCGACTAAATCAAAGTGGTGATAAAAAGTTGCAACCTCGTAGACCTCTGATGTCGATATTTTCATTTCTTCGGCAAGTGCGACACAGTGATCTGCAGCAATATGACCGTAGCGGTCTTGTATCAAATGTAAGTATTCGAGTAGCAGGTCGCGTCGCCGAGGGCGGTTGCCGAGCAAGGCTCTGATTGCCGATAAGGATGCGCTACTAGCACACCTGCCTTTAGCTTCACCGCGCTTGCGTTTACGCCGTTTACTTTGTTTTAACTTAATCGTTGTTTCTGTCATTATTTGCTATAGAGTGCGTACATCATAACCGAACAAGGTTATATATAAAAGATTGGCTATCATTGTACTACAATGTAGAAATAAGCAGGGCTAGAAAGTTTGAGTTTAGACAAAATTTATAGTTGATAACTGTATATAGTGGGTCATTGCGTATTGTATAATTGATCTTAACGCTGTGTTTTGAATAGAGGATCGATACCCTATGTAAAAATAACATACACAAAGATCCTCTCAATGATCGCCTAAAAACAAGGAAATGATCACATCTGAATGGCGGAAGATAAAAACATCTCGACTAGCCAGAATATAAACCGATTGTTGATAAATCAGAGCATGTGTTGATTGCCCCTATTCTCTTAGCCAAGAATAATAAAATTCAGCGCCACCAGGCTATATTTTCACTCGACTTATCGCGGTATATCTTTATCAAGATAGCGCAATAATTTATCAGCATAGTTAAGACGCAGATGCGAAAATGGTTGTAAAATGAGTCCTCTGCAGTCTGTAGATGTTGTCGCATACTGATGTGCTGACAGCGACAGTACTCAAAAATTGATGGTCAATTGAATATGATTAAAACAAAAATTATTGTATCGCCGATACTTTATATGTTGATGCTTGTGCCGTTGTTGCACGGTTGTGGTGATGAGATTTTTGAGAAAATTGCGTTTGCTCCAGCCGGACAGCTGGATGCTGATGTCAGTGTATGCGATTACTATAAATGGGTGCCGCATCGTAGTTGTGAGCACGACGAAGTTGAAGAGTTTTTTATTCCGTCTCTGGATCCGCAAATTAAATTGCATGCGCTATTCTTCCCTAACCCTGAATCGCAAAAGCTGATCATCTATTTCCACGGTAATGGTGGGCATATTTATTATCGCCTGTCGCACAACTTTAGATTATCTAAGTTTGCCAATGTGTTTGCAGTGAGTTATAGAGGTTATAGCAAAAGCACTGGAACACCTTCAGAGGCTGGTGTTTACCAAGACGCCTTAGGTGCATTTAAGTATGCATCTGAGCAGTTGGGTTTTGCCACTACGCAGACTTATATATACGGTCGATCGCTGGGGGCAGCAGTGGCGATTGGTGGGCTGGAGAGACTGGTGCAGCGTAACGAGTACGCAGGACTGATACTAGAGTCGCCTTTTTATAGTGGTCGGCGGATGGCTGAGAGCAGAGGCTTGGGATGGGTGCCGGGCTTAAATAATCCCTTTGATTCAGCGTCCAAAGTGCGTAATCTCGAAGTGCCGGCGCTTTTTGTACACGGCACTGAGGATGGCGTCACCCCGTTTAATCAGGGCTACGATTTATACCTAAGCTATGCTGCGGATGATAAAACATTCAAAGCCATAAAAGGTGCTGGACACTATGGTCTTAGCCGCTCAGCCGGCCCCGATTACTGGAGCTGGATAGGGGACTTTCTCAGTTCGTAGGCCCACCTCCATCCTATTTTCAACACTTAGAAGGACATTTTTATGAGTAATACCATTCCTAATATCTCATTGTTTAATTTAGCGTTAAGTTTTATTCCGCTGTTGGTCAGTGTTTTTATATTTTATCTATGGACGATAGAAATACGCACCACTATATATGCTATGGTGCGTATGCTTTCGCAGTTGATATTGGTCGGCTATTTATTGAACTATTTATTTGCTGCCGAACAAGATATTATTTTTATCGCGGTGCTGGGTGTGATGATATCTGTGTCGGCGTGGATAGCACTGCGTCCTTTGGCACACAAAGATTCGCGGCTCTATGTTAAATCTTTATCGGCGATAGCGTTGAGCGGTACGCTGATTTTATTTTTTACTCTGGAGTTTGTTTTAGAACTAGATAATTGGCTGGCACCAAATTATTTAATCCCATTGGCTGGGATGGTCTACGCGCAAGCGATGAACTCGCTGAGCTTGGCTGCCGAACGATTTGATATTGAACGCAGCAATAATGCTGATTATTTCGCGGCGCGTAAGACGGCTATGCAAACTTCATTGATTCCGTCGCTGAATATTTTTTTTGCAGTCGGTTTGGTCTCTTTGCCGGGGATGATGACCGGTCAAATACTCTCTGGTATCTCTCCTCTGATAGCGGTGCGTTATCAAATTGTCGTTATGGGCATGATTTTTGCCGCGGGTGCGATTGCGGTATTCTTCTATCTGCTACAGATGCCTAAAGACAAGGTATTGTATTCAACTGCCCAGTAGCGTGCCAGTATAAAGAGCAGTCGCCACCAAAGCTCCGCTAACACCTAAATTAGCGAGTGCTTTTAGATCAGCTTGATTGTGAATGCCACCGCCGACATAGAGCTCGCCAGCGTAGCGCGTGCGTAGCTGTTTTAACCGCTCAATATTCGTCCCGCTACAACTGCCGATGCGATCCAGCGATAAGACGATGGTGCGAGAGGGCCAGTACTGTATTTGTCTAAGTACATTATGTCCAAGTAATTGTTTACCTTGGAAGTCCAGAGATAAGATATAATTTTCATCAACAAAGTAGCTCAGGTTTTGATTGAGTGTTTCGGTGCCGACGATGGCAGTGAGCGAGTCGGACAGATCCTGTGTGGTGAGTTCGGTGTATGTAGCTATGCCGGAGTCGACCCATAATTCAAGTTCAGGGAAATTTCGGTGAATATCAGCAATCAGCCGATTATGATTGCCTTGTTTGGTAATCGCATCTAGGTCGGCTAGATATATAATACGCAAGTCTAGCATCTTCGACAGAGTTTGTATCACCTTTATAGGTGAAGCGTCTGTGAAGTAATTGGTGCGTAGCGGGCGGTATCTTCTGCGTATTCCGCCTTGTGCTTGAACAACTTTGCCGCCCATTAAGTCGATTGCCGGTATGAGCTTCATTATTAGGTATATAGAATCATGAAAGTAGTTATATTTGAATATGTCAGCAGTGGTGCATATCTATCCGAGTTATTATATTCGGATTTAATCGCTGAAGCAGATTTAATGGTCAATGCTCTAGGGCAAGGCATGGTAGATGCTGGTTGCGAGGTGTTGTTGTTTCGTGCTCCGTATTGGCCACCGCCGCAATTTGAAGCTAAAATTATTGCGCTAACTGAGAAAGATAATTGGCGCGCGATATTAGCCGACACACTACACGGTGCTGATGCCTATATACCAGTGGCACCAGAGAGTAATGCTTTGCTTGAAAGCTTATGCGCAATAGCAACCGCAACCGACTGCCTGTTGCTAAACAGTGCGGCTGAGACGGTACATCAAACCACCGATAAATACGACACATTAAAAAAACTAAAAGCGCATGGTATTCCTTGCGTTGCCTGTTGTAACATAGATGAGTGTGTTTTCCCAATGCCTGAGGATAGAGTGATTAAACCAAACGACAGTATCGCTTGTAATCACACTTATTTGATTCGTGCCGGCGATACACCCACTGCGGAACAAAGACGGCATGCACATATATGTCAACCTTATTTATCCGGTACGACTGCGAGCTTGAGTGTCATTTATAGCGCGCACGCAAAACCTTGTATTTTAGGCGTTAATCGCCAAGGAATAACGATAGACGAGCACGGGAGTTTTGAATTGCAGGCGTGTCATGTGAATGCACTGGCTCATTTGGATTTGGATTTTGATGGCTTAGCCGTGGCGCTACAACGATGCTTTAGCGGTCTCATCGGCTATGTCGGTATTGACTTTATCATTGACGATAACATTCCTTATGTGCTGGAAATAAACCCGCGCGTGACGACTTCGTTTGCCGGTCTGGAAAAAACCATTGCGATGAATCCATGTGCGATGTTATTAGCGGCAGTTCGTGGTGACCCTTTACACTATCCTATGCGTAGCGAGTTCACCACCCACACGATAGATTTTCGCGGCGGATAAAAATGGACACTTCCAATCAACCCAAGGGCTCCAATCAACCCAAGCGCTATATAGGATGGGATATAGGCGGTGCGCATCTTAAAGTTGCGCAGATATTATCGACCGGCAATATTGAAGCGGTGCGGCAAATCGTCTGCCCGTTGTGGTGTGGTATTGATAAACTGGAGGATGCATACTACTCGCTATGCAATGAGATTCCAACTTTGGCTGATGTGTCTTCAAACAGTGTGCATGTCGTTACGATGACCGGTGAATTGACCGATGGCTTTAACGATAGAGAGCAGGGTGTGTGTAGTATTCTAAGTACGATGCAACGACTGTTGGCATACTCCTTTCTGGTTTATACCAGCGATCGCGGCATCATCAATAATAAAACTATAACCGACACCGCATCAGTTGCATCGATGAATTGGCGGGCGAGCGCCGAATGGCTTGCTGTTCGTTATGACGAAGGAATGCTGGTTGATATGGGAAGCACTACTACTGACATAGTGCCGTTCAAATCTGGGCGCATAGCAGTGCGAGGGTATGACGATGCGACACGCATGCAGTGCGGAGAGTTAATTTACAGCGGTATCAGCAGGACACCCGTTATGGCGATCGCCGAGCAGTTTATTATAAATGGTATCAGCCATCCTATAATGGCAGAAAGTTTTTCGACAATCGCAGATGTTTATAGGATTTTAGATAATTTAGAAGAAGATAGAGACTTATATCCTACTTCGGATAATGCCGATAAGACGATTGCTAGCAGTGCTCGGCGATTGGAGCGAATGTTTGGTTTGGATTGGAACGAGGATCTCGCGGGGACGCGCATTAAAGCAAGAGCAATCGCACAGGTGCAGCAGCAAAAGATTAGGCACGCTATCGTAGCATTGCTGCAAAGAGAGCAACTAGCCAATAGTACGCGCATCATAGGTGCCGGAGCAGGCTATAAAATTGTCCAGCGCATTGCTGAGAGCCTCGGCATACAGTTTATACCTTATTATCGTTTGTGGGATAATTTATCAGATGATTTAGAGGATATCGTATGCTGTTGTGCCACTGCGGTTTCGGTTGCTGCACTGGCGCACCTAAAATACGGATAGAGATATGTCTGCATTGTGGATAAAAGATTTGGAATATCAAAGCGACAGCACTCGGTTATTCGATTGTTTGGTCGGACAACCTGGGGCGATATTTCTCGACAGTGGTAGCCGTCCGCACGAACGGGCTTGTTATGATATTTTAGCAGCTGCGCCTTCGCGTCTCATTCACAGCAAAGACGGCATCACGACCGTAACCTACGCTGACGGTCGTGCACAAAGCTATCGCGATGATCCCTTTGCGATCGTGCGCTCAGAAATTGCTTTCAACGACATAGAATGTGATAGATATTTGCCTTTTCATACTGGGGCTATCGGATATTTCGCTTATGACCTTGGTCGGCGCATTGAGAAATTACCACAGCATGCCGCTGATGCAGATAATTTACCGGAACTTATGCTAGGCATATACGATTGGGCTGTCATCACCGATCATGCGCTAAAGCGAACCTACTTAATCGCCCATCCGAATGCTCAATTTGGTGATAAAGAATTTAACTATTGGCAAACACTACTCAGTAATCCGCCACCGCCGCGGGCTAAAACTGCCTGCCTACAATTGGCACCGTTACAATCAAATATGGATCGTACCACCTATATGAAATGTTTCAATGCGGTAAAGGAGCATATCTATCAGGGTAATTGCTATCAAATTAATTTAGCGCAACGCTTTGCCGTCGCACTGCAAGCTGATGCCTGGCAGTTATATCGTCGCTTGCGCTTGATTAACTCAGCACCTTATTCGGCATATTTGGATTTTGGAGAATTTCAAGTTTTGAGTATTTCCCCTGAGCGGTTTTTAGATTTGCACAGCGGTTGTGCTGAGACCAACCCTATCAAAGGCACGCGCCCGCGCCACCGTGATCCACACCTAGATAAGAAGCAAATAGAAGCATTATCCAATAGTGCTAAAGATAAAGCTGAAAACCTAATGATTGTCGATTTATTACGCAACGATTTTGGTAAAAGCTGTATGCCTGGTTCTATTATTGCCGAAGATTTATTCACTATACAGAGCTTTGATAATGTGCATCATATGGTGAGTAGCGTTTGCGGAATTTTGGCAAGGAATAAAGATGCGCTACATTTGCTAAAAGACTGTTTTCCAGGCGGATCTATCACTGGTGCGCCTAAATTGCGGGCGATGGAAATTATTGAGCAGCTAGAACCGCATAGACGCGGCGTGTACTGCGGTGCGATAGGCTATTTAAGCCGCAACGGTAATATGGTACTCAATATTGCGATACGCACTGCAGTATATAAAAACCAACAATTTGTATTTTACGGTGGCGGCGGTATCGTTTCGGACTCCGATGGTGAAGCGGAATACCAAGAAACGATCGATAAAGTCTCTTCAATGATGGATTTATTAAAGGAATTGGCCAGCGAATGAACTGGGTCTTAAAGTTGGGTGGCAGTTTGTATGCTTATCCAATGTTAGCGCAATTACTGACGCATCTGCGAGACCTATCGCTTGCCAGTGACAGCTTTACGATAGTGCCGGGCGGTGGTCCTTTCGCTGATCAAGTGCGCGCTGCCTACCAGCAATGGCGGTTAGACGATACGACAGCACATCGCATGGCGATATTAGGTATGCGGTTATACGGTCGGCTATTGGCCGGTCTATCAAAACTGCCGGTGCGCTATACTGACGACCCAGATGATGCACAATGTGCTATATGGTTGCCGAGCGATACGCCGATACCAGCTTGCCTAGCTGATATTCCTGCCGAGCTATTGGATTGGGATTTCACTTCAGATTCTATATCACTTTGCTTGGCAAAAAATATAGGCGCACAGTATTTAGTATTATTGAAAGCCATATCAGTCGAGCAAGCGCATTCTTTTGATAAACTGGTCGATAGATGTTTTATCGGTTTGATGCGAGACACTTCAGTGCAAGTGATTTGTCTATCGGCAGATCAGTGTCTGCAGTTGAATAGCTTAGCCGAACTGATGCGTTATCGGATTGCTTCATAGCGCGCTGTTGATAAGTTCAGCCAAACCTCATTGTGTTTTAGTGATGAGGGTGATGACACCGATGATTGGGTGGTCTATGTAAAATAGCTTGTTCTCAGCAATAATCCTATCTACACTGATCGGCACCGAAAAAGTTTGCGGCACATCTAAGACCTCCGATGCTTGGTCATAGTCGGGATCGTATTGAAAGTCCAGCAGTAGTTTGAAATAACCCCCATAGCCCATCCAGGCAGTGCCTTTGAGTAAGCCATTTTGAGGTTCTCTTAAGATATTGATATGCGGTGCTCTGGAGCGATCATAAGGAGGTTGTTGCCAGGCACCGTGATAGAGCAGTTGGTAGCGGCTATCTCGTTCAATGCGCTGTGCTTCAGCAGCTAGTTGTAAACGGTTTGATGGTACCGCTCGCACACTGCTGTGGGCGGTGGTTTGATACAAATCTAGAGTTGCACGTTCTCGGTTTTGTTCGCTAGCTAGAGGACTGATATCTTGTATTTGTCTTAACTCTAAATCCGCGTCTATTTGCTTGAATACGATAATCTCTGCTTGATACAGTTCGGCACTGTCTTGTGCGTGGGCATAAGCGGTGCATACCAGCAGCAATACTACAACGATGATAGCTTTCATTTAAGCAGCCCGCTGCAATGCTAGAAGGTCGAGAAAGTCTTGTAATTTAGATTCACGCGTAGCGATATCTTCCATACTATTTTCACCTTCGTTAATAATCAATTTATGCTTGCCTATGAAACGGTATTTTGCCGGTTCCTTTTTAATCATAGCTATCAGCTTATCTAAATCCAACCTCGGTTGCTCTTCAAAGAAGATATGCAACTCGGATTCATCGGCAGTTAGTTTTCGTATGCCTATATTGTGGCATATTATTCTCAGCCTTGCATTGGTATATAGATTTTTTGCATAGTCGGGTAGCACACCGAAACGATCTATCATCTCCACTTTGAGAGTCGCTAGGCTTCGTTCGTCATCGGCAGCGGCGATGCGGCGGTAGCATACCAGCCGCAAATTAACATCTGCGATATATTCGGGTGGAATGAGCGCGGGTTCACCCAGGTTGACTTCAGTGACGGTATCTAATGGTTGATCTATGTTGGGCACTAAGCCGGCTTTGAGTGTGTCAACAGCTTGTCTCAGTAGCCTATTATACATTGCGAAACCGACTTTATGTATATGTCCGCTTTGTTCTTCGCCCAGTAATTCACCGGCGCCTCTAATCTCTAAGTCGTGGCTTGATATAGTAAAGCCGATGCTCAAATCCTCAAGCGATTCTATAACTTCAAGCCGTTTGATCGCATCGTCGGTAATTGCGCTACGCGAAGGAATAAGCAGATAAGCATAAGCCGCGTGATGCGAGCGACCAACGCGCCCGCGTAGTTGATGTAGTTGTGCTAAGCCGAAGTGGTCAGCGCGATTGATTAGCATGGTATTTGCATTGGGTATGTCTATACCGCTTTCTATGATAGTAGTGCAAACTAAGATATGATACTTATGGTTGTAGAAATCCATCATCGTCTGTTCCAATTCTCTTTTCGGCAGCTGCCCGTGCGCAACCGCAATTGTCGCATCGGGCAAAAGTTCTTTTAGATTTTCGGCAACATCGTCAATCGTTTTTACTTCATTGTGCAGGAAGAAAATCTGCCCGCCGCGTCGTAGTTCTCGGATGCACGCCTCGTAGATGAGCGTATCATCCCATTGTGTGACAAAAGTTCGAATGGCTTGACGCCCAGGTGGCGGTGTTGCAATGACTGATAAATCTTTCAAACCACCAAGGCTCATGCTCAATGTGCGCGGTATCGGTGTAGCCGTCAATGTCAGTACATCAGCCGAAGTGCGCAGCGATTTTATCTTTTCTTTATCCTGGACACCGAAGCAGTGTTCCTCGTCGATGACGATAAGCCCTAGATTATTAAAGTCTGGTGGTGTACGCAACAAGGTATGGGTCGCAATGACAATGTCTACGCGACCTTTTTGTAGATCGGCTAGAATTTTCTTTTTCTGCTTATTGGAGACAAAGCGCGACAACATTTCTATATGTACTGGCCACTTTGCAAACCGTTCTCTGAAAGATTCAAAATGTTGTATTGCCAGCAGTGTAGTAGGCACTAATACTGCGACTTGTTTTCGGTTATGCACCGCGATGAAGGCTGCACGTATTGCAATTTCAGTTTTACCGAAGCCTACATCTCCGCAGATGATTCTATCCATCGCTTTGTCGAGATTCATGTCCTGTAACACATCATTGATAGCACTTTGCTGATCAGGTGTCTCGCGATAAGGAAAATCACTAGCGAAGCTATGGTAATCGGAATGGTTTATGTCAAAGCGGATATTAGCCGATGCTTTACGACGCGCTTGTGTATCGAGCAATTCGGCAGCGACATCGTATGCTTTCATCGCTGCTTTGCGCTTTGCCGCGTTCCATTGTCGGCTACCTAGTTTGTCCAATTTAACCTGCTCGGAAGTATTGCCGCTATAACGGCTCAACAAATGTAGTGCTGCGACCGGCACATATAACTTATCTTGATCGGCATACTCAAGCACGCAAAATTCAGCTAGATAACCACCTACGGTCATCGTTTTTATACCTACGAAACGACCGATACCGTGATCTTGATGCACGGTAATATTACCTATTTCTAAATCTCCTATGCTTTGTATCAGTGCTGCAGCATTGCGGGCTTGCCTAGACTTTGTCCCGCTGGCGTGGGCCGTTGCGGTGATATCGTGGTAATCAATCAGTGCGATATGCGGGTCGTTGAGTATTACGCTTTGTTGTAAGTCGGCACAAGTTATGCCTAGTTTAGGCTTCTGTTTGATAAAAGCCTGCCAGCTTTCTATCGGCTTCGGAGAGATGCGATACGGTCGAAGAATTTCTAATAATTGCTCCAGATATCCTTGTGTGGGTGCAGTCATTAAGATGTGACCGTCGTAATCTCGGATGAAATTTTTCAATTTCAATGCTGGTTGTTTTTGATGATGATCCAATGCTACTGGCGGTGGTTTACGAGTTTTGAAATTGCAAGTATATTTTTGCTGTGTTTCGCTATGATACTTGAAGGTTTGGGTTTCAATACTATCAAAGCTCGTTATCTGTGCTAGCAACTCGTCGCCATTGAGGTAGAGCTGTGCCGGCTTTAGCAATGCGCGTTCTTTTGTGTGGCTGAGTAATTGGTATCTTTCCTCGATATAATCGTTATGCTTAGTTGCTTCTTCGCTAATGCTTTGCGGATAGATGCACACTGTGTGGTCGGCGAGATAATCAAACAATGTTGCGCTCTCGTTATGAAAAAGCGGCAGATAGTATTCTATACCTGCCGGAATAATATTCTCGCTGATACTCGTATATATATAGCATTGATCAGGTTGCGCAGTGAAAGTTGAGCGGAACTTATATCTAAAAGACTCAATGTTCTTTTTGTCGATTAAAAACTCACGCGCCGGTAGTATAGTGGTAGAAGCTATTTTTTTTATAGTTTGCTGATTGTCGGTATTGAATATGCGTAAGCTATCTATGCGGTCATCCCATAAATCTATACGCGTAGGGTAGTCGGATGCTGGAGAGTAGAAGTCGATAATCGATCCGCGTACTGCGTATTCTCCGTAAGATTGGACTTGCGAGACTGAAGTATAGCCGAGCGTGAATAGCCGCGCGCGAAAATCCTCTCGATCGATAACATCGCCCACCGTAATAATGCTGGTGTTTTTTTTGATGAACGAGCAGGGCGGCAATCTCTGTAATACCGTAGCCACTGATGCAATACATATTTGACTACCTGCAGATAGTAGCTGTGACAATATAGCCAGGCGGGTGGCAAGAATATTCTCGTCCGGCGAGAAGCGGTCATAAGCGAGTGTTTCATAACCCGGCAATAGCAATAATTTGCTATCGGCCAAAAAATCGGCTAGAAAGAATTGTAGCTGATTGTATAGGCGGTTGACTGCCGTAGCATCAGGTGCAATGAGTAATAAGGGTTGCTTTTGCTGCTGATATAAGCACGCAATCTGATAGGCGAGGCTACATCCTAGTAATTCACCCCAGCGTAGTGATTTAGGTTTCGTCATATAAAGCGCATAGAATTATAGCAATTACTACGGAGGTGCTGTTAACACATCTCTTTATTTTGCCGTAGACCATCTGCGACACTGCCGCCGACGGTAAGACTTTTGGTAATTATATATTCAATTTGGTATCAGCCAAATTACTGATTAATGCGTTACAGAGTAGCTATCTTGTCTTGTCAAGCTATTCATACAGATAGTGGTTTTTTATCAGCTGAACATATCGTGCGCAATATTCGTAAACCAGCTGTAGGCGTATTGAACTTCTCTTTCTAGTGCATAGTCGGGAGCATCGCTAGGAGTGAGACCACCGGCTATTTTTTCAATATTACTTTTATCTGCTGACAGTTTGTGTACTGAAGCGACTGAGATACCATAATCCGGTGCGACTATACTATAACAGGTATTAACATAAGAGGGTGTGCCCATCGGCTGTTCGTTTAGTGATGCAACTACTGCTGATGCACAGACTTTGGCTTCTGAGTTTGCTGCGTAGCCGGATTTGGGCAATCCAAGTGCGATGCTTGCATCGCCTATGATGTATATATCTTTTTGTATCGTTGACTCGAAGGTATCTAAATGCACTGGGCACCATCCCGAGTCATCAGTCACACCGCTATTTTCGGCAATGCGTCCAGCTTTCTGGGGTGGGATTAGGTTAATGACATCGGCTTTGAAATCGTCAAACTCAGTCGAGACCATCATCTGCGCGGTATCCACTGCAACAACGCCTCTACCACCCGTATCAGATCCTGAGACCCATTCAATCATGCCTGGATAACGAGCTTCCCATGCCTGCATAAAAAGTCCTTGTTTGGAAAACTTATCTTTGGCATCGACAATCATAATTTTTGATTTGGGTTTATTATTTTTTAAGTAGTACGCTATCTGGCAGGCGCGCTCATAAGGACCTGGTGGGCAACGGAAAGGATTGTCTGGCGGAGCAATGATCACCAGTCCGCCATCTTGCATGTCTTCTAGTTGTTGCCTGAGTATCGTAGTTTGTTCACCTGCTTTGTAAGCGTGTGGCATCACTTCAGCAGCAGCTTCGATATATCCTTCAACCGCATCCCAGCGAAAATCTATGCCTGGCGACAACACCAGTTTATCGTAGGGTAGCTGCGTGCCTGCGGCGGTCGTCACTACCTTTTTCTCTGCATCAGTAGTCTCTGCCATTTCGTGCACAACCTTGATGCCGCGCGCTTTTAGACCATCGTAGCCGAACTGCAAGGTGGCTAAGCTACGCTCGCCGCCAATCACTTCATTGCTCATAAAGCATGTGTAGTAGGTTGGATTTGCTTCAACCAATGTCACATCAGCTGCTTCGTCCATCATTTTGATATATTTAGCAGCGATTGCACCGCCGGCGCCACCGCCGACGACCACGACTTTGTGTGCAGCACCTAGAACTATATGCGGAAAGCCTAAAGTTGCAATACCGCCAGCAACAGTACCGCTAGCACTTAATTTAATAAAATCTCTTCGGTTGATATTTGCCATCTCAGTATCTCCTTTTTAGTTACCTGCGCTACTGTAGAATTGCAGTAAATTATGTATGCTTTCCTTGCCGTGTGCTTCGTGCATATCTTTGAGCTTAGAGCGCATTTTCTTGGGCATTTCACGGCGCTCTGGCTCTGCCATATAATCTTCTAAGGTATATTGCAAGTAAAGCGACCATTGACCGGCCAGCAAGCCGACATCGTCAGCTGTTGAAAGACCACCGTCTTCGTGGCAATTACTACAATATTCTTCGTGCAATTCCTCACCTATCGCAACTTTAGATTGGTCGTAATTTTGCTCAACTGGGACTACCTCGGTGTCTGCAAACACTGGTGCCATAGAGATAATTTCTTCAACGCTATAGCCAGCTGCGATGCGAGACATAATGGTGCTGTAGCGAGCGTATACTTCTAGATCTTGATAGGCTTCGTCTTGGTATAAAGTTTGTAGTGTACTCTCTAAACCAAGCTCGTCGTCGGCATATTTATAAGCAAGCATAGCACCTATAAAATAATTTGTGGTTATCCCGGCGAGAGACGGAATAGCAGGACCTTCGCTAACGCCACCAGTACCGTGGCAAGCAATACAAGTATTTGTTAACATTTGTGGGGATGCCATCTCAGCGTGCCCGACCGCTATAGTACCGAACAGCAAAAGCAGGGAAGTCGAAATTAAATTAAATTTTCTAATCATTATAAAACCTCAATCTAGTGATAAAGTTGAGCCATTGGATATTTGATTTGGCATGTTACCTTGAATAATGTTTTTGTGCAAGGTTTTGTACGATGCTGTTAGTCTAAAGTTGTAATGAAGGGCTGATGAGTAAAGGCTATCTATTAATTAGTGTGGACACGATAGTGTGTGTAGGCGGGTAGTGCCATAATACAAGGAGGATGAACAATAAGGAGATCTAAATCTCCTCGGCAATATAATACCCCGTGAACTATATCAAAAGCTACACGCAGATCCATAGTAGCCTGTTTCCATTTAATCGCTGCCGAACGCGTTAGCATATAACCCATGCCAGACGTTCCGTTACCCATGGCCGGCCAAGGATTAATAAGGCTGTGTTTAGAACTAAACCTATACCTAGGAGATTTATCCAAAGAGGGTATACCACCTATTTTAACTATGCTCATTCTTGAATTTGTTCGGGCTTTTTTTGATTTCAAAAAACGCAGAAAAGCACCTCTGACGATAGCCAAAAAAATGGAATATACCATATATAAAGGTAGTTGCGGGTAATACTTTTTATATCTTATCAGTTTAGATATATTGCACGCATAATTAGATATACTGCACGCATAAATGCTAAAAATATTTCTTATTGATCTCTTTCCTGCCTTACTTCTAAAACCCCGCGTATATTCTTTAAATATAGCATTAATAACACCGGATAAATGACCGAACATTATGATATCGCGCAGAAATACTTGGGACTCAGCCAATATCTGCGGAAAAGTGGGTAATAGCCGGGCATCATCCTCTAATACGCAAACTCGGGAAATGTTGTTTTTTATCATTAAATCATAGGCCTTAATGTGACTCAGGCTACAAGCAACAAGACCTAAATCAGATTTATGATACTTTTTGAAAAAATAATCTAGCTGTTGCTCATCTATGTCTAGTTGGTCTGCTATCGCCTCACGATATGCTTGAGAGTGCAAATCAAATTTATCTATTCCATCTATGAATTGATGCTGTAGGTTAAAAGCATCAAGTTGTCTTGATATGGAAAGCCGTCTTTCCGGTGTCCGTTTTAAGCTAATAATATAGATAGGTGGATAAGACATTTCTTAGTTATAAACATATTTGGCACTAGAAAGTTTTAGTCACAGAATTTGATAAGTGAGGATATGTAAGTAATTGTATAATCTCTTTCATCATAAAACCTAACTAAGGAGATTACTTATGAATCAAATACTACATACTCTCACCAATCTATTATACATGCCATTACAAGATGTGGCTGTACGATGCCATATCTTTTGGGTGATATGATTGGGGAACACCGTTTCACCCAGACGAGCAAAAGTGGCAGCGTTTTTACTATTCGCTCGTCATAAGCTATGCTCTTTTATGGCTTCTTCTAATGCAGATTTATATGACGGCCAGTATTGTTCGAAAAATTCGTATCTATCCGCATATTTGCCGAATTTCTCATCTAATATTAATTTGGCATTAGGATATTTAGTATACATTTCACAAGAGGAAGCCCTCAGTTTAGGTCGTAAATCGCCTCCTACATTATGGGCTTCGAATGTACTCAGGAGCCCTGGGGTGTTTATTTTCTTACTCAGTGATTCAATATCTTCATTTATATGTTCATACCTGATTAAGAAATCTGTCAGCATTTTGCCATTTTTATCGTGCAATTCTAATATATAATCAAGTACTGTTTGATGCTTGGTAACAAATTTTTTGAAATTTTCAATTGGTTTATTTTTTTGATGTATTATTTCAAACTCTGAGTATTTAAAATAATAGTACGCTGATATATAAGTATCGTAAGGACAACGTATAGTTGCTACTTTTAGATAATTTCTCCAGACTGTGGAAGGTAACCTTCGTTTTATTTCCCGAGCGCTTGTATGAGCCGAAAACTCTGTTATTGGATGGTTTAAGTCTAAAAGACGATGTATAACTTTTGGTATAAAATAATAAAGCCTTAGTTTTAAGTAGGAGTCTAAATAAGGGTTGTCTGAATAAGAATAATTTTGTGCACCGCAAAACCCTAAAGATTTTCGTCTGTGTTCCTGATCATTTATTGGTGTGATAATATCTTTCGGACCACAGTATTTTGAGAGTGCTACTTCAAACGATGTCCCTGCTATCTTCATCAATTTTATATAAATGAATTTTAGTTTATGTGAAATAATCATCTGTTATTGTGACCTTTCTTTTTTTCAGGTTCATGGCATGGATGAGATTTCATTTTAAACCATGTTCTCCACAGATGCTACGAGCTGTACGATACCCAAGAGAGGTATCATGTACTGTTAAGGTTTGATGTTGCTTTCGTTTTAGATTATCATATGCGCTTTAATCCGAATGACAATCAATCCGATTACAATGAAAATAGCAATTCTGAAAGAAATTCAAGATGGTGAAAGTCGCGTTGCGGCATCACCAGATAGTATCAATCACTTTATCAAGTTAGGTTATGAAGTCGTCGTTGAGAAAGGAGCGGGTGTTGCCGCCGATTTTAGCGATGCTGCCTATAGAGAAGCCGGTGCCGAAATCAGCGACGATAGTAAATCACTATGGCAACACAGCGATATAATATTAAAAGTTAAAGGACCTACACAACAAGAAGCCGAATTACTGACTGAGCATAGCATACTAATATGCTTTATCTGGCCGGCACAAAACAAAGAGCTGGTTGACAAACTTAAGCACAAAGGTAGTACGGTATTGGCGATGGATCAAGTGCCGCGTATTACCCGTGCGCAAAAGCTCGATGCGCTGAGTTCAATGGCAAACATTGCTGGTTATCGCGCAGTCGTTGAAGCATCCAATCATTTCACCCGTTTCTTCGGTGGGCAGAGTACTGCTGCCGGTCGTGCAGCACCGGCTAAGGTGCTGGTCATTGGTGCCGGAGTAGCCGGACTAGCAGCCATTGGTGCCGCGCGATCAATGGGCGCTATCGTGCGCGCGTTTGACACGCGCCCTGAAGTTGCGCAACAGATCGAGAGCATGGGAGCAGAGTTTTTGACCATCGACATGGAAGAGCTTGGTAGCGGTAGTGGTGGCTATGCCAAGCAAATGAGCGACGCATTCCTAGAAGCTGAGCGCGCATTGTTTTTAGAGCAAGCCAAGGAAGTAGACATTATTATCAGCACTGCTTTGATCCCTGGCAAACCGGCACCGCGCTTAATTAGCGTTGATGCCGTCAAAGCACTAAAGGCTGGTAGCGTAGTTGTTGACCTTGCTGCTGAACAGGGAGGCAATTGTGAGTTAACCGAAATGGATAAGGCGGTAGTCAAACAGGGAGTTACGATAATTGGCTATAGCAACCTGCCGAGTCGGATGGCATCTCAATCAAGTCGTTTCTATGCCGCCAATTTGCAACATTTATTAACCGATATGACCCCTGAGAAAGACGGTAACTTAGCGATTAATTTGGACGATCAAGTCGTGCGCGGCATGATAATCACGCATAAAAAAGAGGTGTTGTGGCCACCACCGGCGAGTGCTCAGCCACCACCCAAACCACAAGTGAAACAAGCGGAAGCGGTTGTTGAACAAACCGTCGCTGAGCCACCGCGCAAACGGCTATTTAAGACACTGCTATTCAGTGCCATTGGTTTAGGTTCTCTATTGGCTCTAGGCCAAGTGGCACCAGCGTCATTTATGACGCATTTCACGGTGTTTGTACTGGCTTGCTTTGTCGGTTGGCAGGTGATATGGAATGTCACTCCAGCACTACACACACCGCTGATGAGTGTTACCAATGCAATCAGCGGCATCATTATCATTGGTGCTTTGGTACAAACCGTTAGTAGTACTTCAGTTGTTCTGTGGTTAGCGATTATTGCTGTATTGGTCGCTATGATTAATGTCGCTGGTGGCTTTTTGGTTACCTATCGTATGTTGAATATGTTTCGTAAGAGTTAAGAGGTTTTATCGGATGATTAGTCAAGGTTTAATCACTATGTCATACGTCATTGCTGGCGTATTTTTTATACTCAGTTTAGGCGGCTTGAGCCACCAAGAAACCGCTCGCCGCGGCAACTTATTCGGCATCGCCGGCATGATTATTGCACTGGCGATGACACTGGCTGCTCTGCAAATCATTCGCGTTGAATATCTATTGCCGGCAATGCTGATTGGTGCGGCTATAGGCGCCTTTGCTGCTAGCCGTGTGGAAATGGTACAAATGCCACAATTGGTTGCTTTGCTACATAGCTTTGTGGGTGTCGCTGCTGTATTGGTCGGTTTTGCCAACCATTTAGATCCGAATATTCAATATACTGGCGTTGAGCATACGATACATGCGGTAGAGATTTACTTGGGAATTTTTATCGGTGCAATTACATTTACCGGTTCTGTGGTAGCTTTCGGGAAATTACAAGGTGTTTTTTCAAGCAAACCACTGATGCTGCCGGCGCGACATCTTATCAATCTACTGATTGTTATCGTCACGGTTATCTTGGGTTATTTGTTCTTGACCGCGTCAGCCGATACCGCCTGGTTTAGTTTGTTGATAATGACCGCACTTGCTTTATTGCTGGGTGTTTTTTTAGTGGCAGCAATCGGCGGTGCTGATATGCCGATAGTGGTGTCCATGTTAAATAGCTATTCAGGCTGGGCAGCTGCGGTGACCGGCTTTATGCTGAACAACGACCTGCTGATTATTACCGGAGCACTGGTGGGTTCGAGCGGTGCGATTTTAAGTTATATTATGTGCCGTGCGATGAACCGCAGTTTTATCAGTGTGATACTCGGTGGTTTTGGCACCGACGCTGGTAGCGGTGCCGATGTCGAAGGTGATATTAAGGAGATCCACGCCGATGAGACTGCTCGCATACTCAAAGAGGCATCGTCGGTGGTGATTGTGCCAGGCTACGGTATGGCAGTAGCGCGGGCACAAAATGCTATCAGTGAACTCGTCAAACTATTACGAGAGCAAAAAATCAATGTTCGCTTTGCAATACATCCAGTCGCTGGTCGTCTGCCAGGACACATGAATATCTTACTTGCTGAGGCCGATGTGCCTTATGACATTGTCATGGAGATGGATGAAATAAACCCTGACTTGCCTGATACTGATGTGGTGATGGTCGTCGGTGCAAACGATATAGTTAATCCACTTTCCGAAGATCCGAATAGCCTGATCGCCGGTATGCCAGTGATAGAAGTTTGGAAAGCCGCCACCGTGATTGTATTCAAGCGCAGTATGGCGACCGGCTATGCTGGTATAGATAATCCGCTATTCTTTAACGAGAACACCCGCATGCAATTTGGCGATGCTGAAGCCAGCGTGCGCTCTATATTGCAAAATCTATAAACTACCATGCGTCAGTAGAGCTGAAGGCATAGATCATATGCTCAATTATTTAGTTTTAGAAGAGAATATTGACCTCCCTATTGTTGTGCCGTTGTGCCATCTTGTGCGATCAGTACAAGTATTTACACACAGTATTCAATCCGCTCCCACAACGAATAATATCAATTTCTTCATGTTAATTTCTAGTGGCTCTCAGCAAATATAGCTAGACTTGCTTTGATCTGATGCGATGGATACACGATTACACGCGCCCAAGCAGTCATCTGTTTAATTGTTGGAAATACTAGAGAGTATCGTTTCTCTCAAATTAATCCACCAAAGGGTATTACGGTGACCGAATCACCTGCCGATACTTTTGATGTATCCTCTGACAATACGATGAAGCAGTCGGCTTTACTCACCGAACTCAATATGCCCGAACCTTGTGAGCCAGTAGATGAGACTTGCAGGTCGCCGTCATCAGACATGACTAATTTGCCGCGTTGAAATTCGGTACGACCAGGACGTTTGTGTAGGTCATTCAGTACGGTTGCTTTGATCTTGAGTATAGTTTGGGTATTATCTCCGCTCATTTTTTTCAATGCTGGTTGTACGAATATATAGAAAGTCGTCATCACCGAAACCGGATTGCCGGGCAGACCAAAATAGAGTTTCTGACCTATCTTGCCGAAGGCCAGTGGGCGCCCTGGTTTCATCGCGATCTTCCAAAAGCTGATGTCGCCTATCGCTTCAAATACTGCTTTAGAATAATCAGCTTCTCCGACTGAGACACCGCCGCTGGTTATAATCACATCGTGTTCTAATGCGGCGGCTTCAAAGGCGGCTTTGAGTGCTTCAGGCTGATCTCCAACGATGCCTAAATCGGTTACTTGTACATTGATTCGCTTGAGCATAGCGTATAAGGTATAGCGGTTGCTGTCGTATATCTCACCTTTAGCCAACGGATTTCCTACTGCGCGTAATTCATCGCCAGTTGAGAAGAAGCAGACTTTTAACCGACGGTATACTCTGAGTTGAGCCATACCTAAAGAGGCTGCCAAGCCAATATCTGCCGCGGTCAATTTCCTGCCGCGTTGCAAAACCATATCGCCAATTGCAATATCTTCGCCTGCGTATCGCACATTCTGGGCTTGGCGGTGCTGATTGTTGGCAATGGTTATGGTATTGCCGTCTTGTATCACATGTTCTTGCATAACTACGGTGTCGGCACCTTCGGGCATCACTGCGCCAGTCATAATACGTATACATTCACGGTAGCGAATCGATTTCTCAGTAGGATGGCCGGCGAGGGCTGTATCTGTCATTGTGAATCTAGTGTCGGTATCGGTTGCTAAATCGGCGTATCGTATCGCATAACCATCCATCGCCGAGTTGTTATGTCCTGGTACATTAATAGACGATACCAAATCCTCGGCAAGAATTCTGTTTAAGGCATCTTTTAACGCAAGCTGTTCTACGCCTTTGACTGCGTTGGCATTGGCATTGATAGTACGCAGTGCAGCAGCGACGCTCAAGCTTTGCGGGTCATAGTCATCGGCACAGCTGGGTGCAGTTTTAATAGTCATTGTTTTCTTAACATAACATAAGCGGCACCGTCGCCGCCGTCGCCGGGTTTAGCAAACTCGTAAGCAAGCACCTCCGGGTAATTGATGAGATAAGCGCATACAATTTTTTTAAGCACTGGTTTTTCTGATGAAGATAAACCTTTGCCGAAGATTACTAAAAAATACGATATTCCGTCGTTTTGGCATTGCGCAATATAGTCAGTCAGAGCTTCAGCAGCTTCTATTCTGGTATGATGGTGCAAGTCTATACTGTGTGCCTTTATAGTGCTGTAATTTTTCTTAAAGCGACGAAGGCTTGCGCGATTGACGCCATCTTTTTGATACGCCTTCGGAATAGCATCTATATCAAAAGGAATATTTTCTATATAATGAGCATCATAAATCGGTTGCGGGTTCTGTTTAGACACCGTGCCAGTTGACGAGTTGCGTCTCGGCTTGGTTTTTGATTTTTCAAATAATTCGCTGAAATTTAATTCTTTATCGGACATAATAATATTCAAAATTTTACTATAGCGTATTATATGCATATTTTACTTAGTAACGATGATGGCTACCTAAGCCGTGGCACTAAATTACTCTTTGAAGCACTATCGGAATTTGTGCAAGTGACGGCGGTGACACCGACACGCAATCGTTCGGCTGCTAGCAATTCGTTAACTTTGGATCGTCCGTTGCGGACTTACACGATAGATAAGAATTTCTATGCAGTTGATGGTACACCTACTGATTGCGTACATCTCGCGCTCACCGGATTGCTCAAGGACACCACTTTGGATATGGTTGTCTCAGGCATCAATCACGGCCCCAATTTAGGCGACGATGTATTGTACTCTGGCACTGTTGCCGCAGCAATGGAAGGGCGTTTTCTTGGCTTTCCTGCAATTGCGGTCTCGCTTACCAATAGACAACCGACACAAATAAACGGTGCAGTGCGTATTGCCTGTAATTTGATTAAGAGGCTACTGAGCAGTCCGATTTCAGCCGATATTCTCAATATCAACATCCCTGATCTACCTTATGAACAGATCGTTGGTACCGAGATCACTCGTTTAGGTGCACGCCATAAGTCTGATCCAGTGATAGAAACCACCGATCCTCAAGGCAATCCGATTTACTGGGTCGGTGCTTCAGGTAGCGAACAAGATGCCGGTCCGGGCACTGACTTTTATGCAATTAATCATAACCGAGTTTCAATTACACCTTTGGATATTGATTTAACAAATCATAAGCTACTTGCCGAGTTGCGTGAAATATGGAATACCGTATAAGATGAAAGCACAATCGGCTATGCCCAATACGCACATCGCATTCGATTACGCTAGGAAAGAACTCATCCGTTTACTTCGTAACAAAGGTATTCGCGACGAGCGAGTATTGCAAGCCATGCACGATGTGCCGCGTCATCTTTTTACCGATGCTGAATACACCCACTTGGCATACCAAGATCAATCACTGCCTATAGGACACGAACAAACGATCTCGCAGCCTTATGTCGTCGCTTATATGACACAGACATTGATAGAAAAGGATATTGATGTGGTGTTGGAGGTAGGCACTGGTTCGGGTTATCAAACGGCAATTTTGGCACAACTTATTCCGCGAGTTTTCACGGTTGAGCGTATTCCCGACTTATCGCGCAAAGCGCGTGCTTTATTGAAAAAATTAGGCTATAAAAATATTCATTTTAGAATCAGCGACGGCAGTTTGGGATGGAAACAGTTTGCACCCTATCAAGCGATTATCGTAACTGCTGCAGCCGACACTGTTCCCGAAAAACTGTACCAGCAACTGGCAACCAAAGGTCGTATGATTATCCCTCTAGGGCGTCAGAACGAAGTACAGCAACTTACTTTGTTGACATCGACGATACGCGGATCTAATCAGCAATCGTTGTGTAAAGTGCAGTTCGTACCTTTAATTGAAAAGCGCGACTAGCTAATGATTTTCCGAGGATTATATAAAAAAACAACGGCTTGGGCGAAGCGTCCGCAGGCACTCAAATACTTATACGGTTTGAGCGTTGCAGAGTCGGTATTTTTCCCGGTGCCGCCGGAAGCTTTAATGATACCTATCTGTTCTATGCAAACCCAACGCGCATTGTATATTGCATTCTGGGTTACAGTCTGTTCGGTTATCGGTGGTTTAATAGGCTATGGAATAGGCTATTTTTTATTCAATCAAATAGAACCTCTCATCAAGTTATCTGATTATTATCCGGCTTATTTGCAATCGGTAGAATTATTTAACGAGTGGGGTGCATGGATTATTTTGATTGCAGCTTTCAGTCCGATTCCATATAAATTATTTACCATCAGTGCCGGTGTATTGGCGCAGAGCTTACCCATTTTTATTTTCGCGTCCTTAGTTGGCAGAGGTGGACGGTTTTTTTTAATCGCACTGCTATTGCGCTATGCAAGCCCTCGTTTATTGCCTTACATGGAAGATCGTATTGAAATTTTCGGTTGGGCAACCGTAGCGGTTTTAGTATTGGTTATCTATATCTCGTATGTAATATGAGCGTTTTGTCTAAACTATTAACGATATTATTGATGGCTGTCTTATTGTCGGCGTGTGCTACGCAGCAGGAATACTGGATAGATGAAGTAAAAGTTCGTTTATTTGCCGAGTCTTATACGGTAAAAAAAGATGATACACTTTATAGCATCGCCTGGTTATACGAATTAGATTATCGTAACTTAGCACAGTGGAACAATATCAAAGCACCGAATTATTTGATTTATCCCGGTCAAAAATTGCGCTTGAAAGCACCAGAATCAGCTACGCTGCCGGTGAAAATCGCACCTCGCAAAGCAGTCAAGCCATCCGGCTGGCAATGGCCATTAGATAATCCTGAAGTCAAACAATTACCGAGTTCTAATGCGGTTTTTATGAAAGGCACACCATCTGAAGCTGTGCACGCAGTAGCCAACGGTACTGTAGTCTACAGTGGTTTTAATTTGAAACATTATCGCGGGTTGATTATTATTAAACATGAAAATGATGTTTTTAGTGTGTATGGGCATAATAAAGAGGTTTTCGTCGCCGAAAAAGAGCAGGTTGAATCAGGGCAAGAGATTGCTCGGTTATCCGACCAACAAGACGATGCAAAGCTATATTTTGAATTAAGACAAGCGAATAAACTACTAAAATTAGCCAATTATTTACCGAATATAAAAGTATCTATCAGCGATGTCCACTGAGCAATTTTACAGAATACAACGGCTGCCGCCTTATGTTTTCAATATCGTTAATGAATTAAAGCAAGCAGCGCGTGGGCGCGGCGAGGATGTCATAGATCTGGGCATGGGCAACCCCGACCAGCCAGCGCCTCAGCATGTCATCAACAAACTGATTGAAACCTGTCAGCGTAAAGATACGCATCGTTATTCTATGTCTAAAGGTATTCCTAGGCTGCGCGCGGCGATTTGTAACTGGTATAAGCGTAAATACAATGTTGAGCTGGATGCCGAAAGTGAAGCAATCGTTACGATAGGTTCTAAAGAAGGTTTAGCACATCTTGCGCTGGCGATGCTAGGTCCCGGCGACTGTGTGTTGGTACCTACGCCGGCCTATCCTATACACCCCTACGGTTGCGTCATTGCTGGTGCCGATGTGCAATATCTTACACTCAATAGCGACGATGATTTTTTCGATAGCTTACAACGAGCAATACAAAATAGCTGGCCACGCCCTAAGCTGTTGATACTTAATTTTCCATGTAATCCGACTACACAGTGCGTGACGATAGATTTTTTTGAAAAAGTGGTTGCTATTGCGCGAGAGCATAATATTTGGGTCGTCAACGATATTGCTTATGCCGAGATTGTCTTTGATGGTTATCAAGCACCGTCTTTGTTGCAAGTGCCAGAGGCTAAGGAGATAGGCGTCGAATTTTACTCTTTATCAAAGACTTATAATATGCCGGGATGGCGGGTTGGCTTTATGTGTGGCAACAGCACTTTGGTGCAGGCGTTGGCAAGGATGAAATCTTATTTAGATTACGGTTTATTTACACCTATACAGGTTGCAGCTATTAGTGCTTTGGAAAACTCTCAGGCGTGTGTCGCTGAGACTATTGCGTTATATGAAAGTCGGCGTGATGTATTATGCGACGGTTTGGATAAAATAGGATGGCATTTTGAAAAACCTAAAGCAACCATGTTTGCCTGGGCACCGCTACCGCAGGATTATGCCGATAAGGGATCATTGGAGTTTTCAAAATTTTTGCTCAAAGAAGCAAATATTGCGGTGTCGCCGGGTATTGGTTTCGGTAAGAACGGTGACACCCATGTACGCTTTAGTTTGATAGAGAATAAACAACGCATCAGGCAGGCAGTTAGGAATATTAAACGAGCACTAGGATAGATATAATGAAACAAAATAAGCGCATGAAAATCGGCTTGCTAGGTTTAGGCACGGTCGGTTGCGGTATGATTGAGGTGTTGAACCGCAACACCGCCGAGATAGAAAGGCGGGCCGGGTGTAGGCTTGAAGTGGTGGCAGCGACCGCGCGAGATCTGCGCAAGCAACGAGCGGTAGATTTATCAGCGACACCGTTGGTTGCCGATGCTAGACAAATTGTTGAACATCCGGAAATTGATACCGTTGTTGAACTCATAGGAGGCAATCAGCCAGCCTACAGTTTGATTATGAAAGCGATTGAAAACTCTAAGCATATAGTGACCGCAAATAAAGCGTTGATTGCCAATCATGGCAACGAGATATTCAATGCTGCTCGCCAGCGTGGTGTGATGGTAAGCTACGAGGCGGCAATTGCTGGTGGGGTACCGGTGATTAAAGCCATACGCGAGTCGTTGGCGGCAAACCGTATTCATAGCATAGTCGGGATTATAAATGGCACATCCAACTATATACTAACCGAAGTAGAGGACAAGCAGCGGAGCTTCGCTGAAGCATTAGCCGAAGCACAGCGACTAGGCTATGCTGAAATGGATCCTAGCTATGATGTCGACGGCATTGATACTGCACACAAGCTAATGATTATGGCAGCTACTGCGTTTGGTATTCCACTGCAATTCAATGCAGTGCACATCGAAGGCATTCGCAATATAGAAGTGCAAGATGTTGCTTACGCTAAAGAATTAGGTTATAAAATTAAACATTTGGGTATCGCCAAGCGCAACGGAGATGGCATAGAGTTGCGCGTACATCCAGCGTTGATACCATTACACTCAATGCTGGCAAATGTATCAGGGGTGATGAATGCCGTATTGATAGATGGCGACGCGGCCGGTGAGACTTTGTATTACGGTGCCGGTGCTGGCGGCGAAGCGACGGCTTCAGCGGTCATTGCCGATCTGATTGATGTTAGCAGAGCTTTGAATGCCGCTCCCGAGTACCGCGTGCCGCATCTTGCTTTCCAGCCCGATGAATTATCAGATTCACCTATTTTAGCGATAGGGCAAACCAAAACTGCGCGCTATTTACGTTTACAAGTAGAAGATAAGCCCGGTGTGTTGGCTGGCATCACCCGCATATTGAGCGAGTTTAATATTAGTATAGAAGCAGTTTTGCAAAAGGATACTGCCACTATTAATAACCCACTGGTGCCGCTGGTGTTGCTGATATATCCAGTTAAAGAGTGCGATTTCAAAGAAGCATTATCTAAGATAGAGGCACTTCCAGAAGTGGCTGATCAGGTCATCAGTTATCGCCTAGAAACTGGTTAGCAAAGTGATGCGCGGACTGATAGAGAAATATAGAGAGTGTATGCCGCTAGCGGCTGATGCCGAAGCAATATCGCTATGCGAAGGGTCAACGCCGTTGATACGATTGCGTAATATCCCCAAGCTATTTGATACAGAACTTGATATTTATGTTAAATATGAAGGCTTGAATCCTACCGGTTCTTTCAAAGATCGCGGTATGACGGTGGCAGTTAGTCACGCAGTTGCACAAAAACAAAAGGCAGTGATCTGCGCATCGACCGGCAATACTTCGGCATCCGCAGCGGCTTATGCAGCGCGTGCCGAGATGCGCTGCTTTGTGCTAATTCCGGAAGGTAAAATTGCTACTGGCAAACTCGCACAAGCAATGATCGAGGGAGCTATGGTTATACAAATTAAAGGAAACTTTGATCAGGGCATGGAGCTTGTCAAGCAAATAGCACAACAATCGGCTGTAGCAGTCGTTAATTCTATCAATCCTTACCGCCTGCAAGGACAGAAGACTGCATCTTTAGAGATTATAGAAACACTCGGTGATGCCCCCGATTATCATTGCCTGCCGGTCGGTAACGCTGGCAATATCTCGGCATATTGGATGGGTTATAGCGAGGCCGCCGGACAACAGAGCTTCTGCATAGAGCAGGCGCGTTCGTCACTAGGTGACGATTATAAATCAGCATCGATTATCGCCACTAAGCGACCTAAAATGTTGGGTTATCAAGCACAAGGTGCGGCACCAATCGTCACTGGACATAAAGTAGATCAACCGGAGACCGTGGCTACTGCAATTAGAATAGGCAACCCGCAAAGCTGGCAAATGGCGTTGCATGCAAGCAAAGAATCGGAAGGCTGGCTTGCTACCTGCAGCGACGACGAGATTCTAGCTGCACAAAGTTTGCTGGCTGATAAAGAAGGTATTTTTTGCGAACCAGCATCGGCGATTTCCATTGCCGGTTTAATGAAAGATATTGTAGCAAAGAAAATAAAAGCCGGTAGCCGTATTGTCTGCACATTAACCGGACACGGTCTCAAAGACCCTGATGTCGCTATTCGTCAATCTACCCATCGTGCAACACAAACCGTAGCACCTGAGTTCAATTTAATCAACGATTTAATCAATCAAAACTGATCATTGATAAGGTTGGTTACTAGGTAGCTATTCAATAGCTTCCAGTATTGGCTCAAAAGCGTACAGCGACGGCCGCCGTCCTCTGCCGGGGTATATTTTGCTAATAATTCCCGCTCGCTCTAGGGTGAGTAGCAGTCGTGCTATGCTGGGGCGAGGAATTTTTGCTTGTCTATTAAGTTGAGAGCTTGTGAAAATAGGGTTTGGAATAATAAAATAGACGATATTTGTAATATATTGTGAGTGAGTGACTTGTTGTATTTCACCTATGAGCTCGTCTTTTATATTGATAATTTTTTGTGCTTTTTCAGCATTGCGTTGCGATTGTGCGATGACCGCTTTCAGAAAAAAAATAATCCATTGTTGCCAATTACCATGGGTGGTTATATTATTCAGATGCTTGTAGTAGTCGTCGCGATGCGCTTCTAGATATTCACTGAGATAAAGGCAAGGTGCCGATATAATCCCTTTGGAATAAAGAAATAGCGGGATTAAAAGACGCCCGATTCTACCGTTGCCATCCCAAAAGGGATGAATAATCTCGAATTGAGCATGAACGATAGCTGCTTGGACTAATACATCTTTTTCATCATCGTTCATGTATTTTTCTAAATTTGAAAATAACGCTTCAATGTGCTGTGCATCTGGTGGGATATAACTTGCTTGCTCACGCGTTCCGCCTAAGGGGCCTACGAATACTGGACCAGTGCGGAACTCGCCCGGGGTCTTATTTTTACCTCGCACGCCAGACAACAACATCCGATGCGCTTTTTTCAATACCCGACCTGACAATTTTAATGATTCAAGGTCTTTAGATGCAGACACTACAGCGGCACGGTAATTGATAACTTCTTGTATATCGTCTCTTTTTTCTGTCTCTATTTGTCCACCTGCTTGGAACCGCAATACTTCGTCTAGGGTTGCCTGAGTGCCTTCAATGCGGGAAGAGAGAGTGGCTTCTTGCATCTCAAGAGGTGATAATAATAGATTTGCATCAGGCAAATTTTGCAGTAATGCATCAAAATATGCCAGCCCACGATGTCCTCTGCTTATAAATGAAAGTAATTCATTCCAAGTTAAAGATTGTAATGGTAATTGTTCGGGTATATGCGCTTTTTTCATACTTTTGTATCAAATTTATGGCTAAGTGATACATTATAGCATAATAATCTATTTGTGTATCATTTTTATACTAATATGAGTAGCAAGTAGTTTTGTGTCTCATGTATGAAGCACTATAAACTTTGTGTCTCATAATTATATCTAAATGAGTAGCAAGCAGTTTTGTGTCTCATGTATGAAGCACTATAAACTTTGTGTCTCATAATCACATCTAAATGAGTTGCTATAATTGTTATATTTTATATATCTACCCAGTAAACTACAATGCTCAGCAGTGCTACCAGCTGGCCTGTAACAGACAAGTAGTTTTATAATTTAATCCAGTGCAATAAAAGTTCCGTTGCTTTGCCGTGCGACCTCGCGCATCAAGGTTGAAAGGCGAAGAATGTCGCCGCCTTGTTGATTGTAGAAACCAATGCCGTGGATGCGAGCAATGGGTTTACCGGTTGACGGGTCGGTGTTTAACCTGGCAACGGTTTGCAGCACCGGATCATACGATGAGCCGGTATAGTCGTCTCCTAAGATATAGATTGAGACTTTCATACCACGCTTCACATAACGCCTCAATGCTTCTTGTAACCCTTCTACTGGGCTACTGTTTGAAAATGCCTGCCAAGTCCTGAGTAGCCGTAACACCCGACTGCGTAGACTAGGTGTGTCGTTGAGCCATTTCCCCTTATATGCGGATATCAGGGGTATGCCATTGTCATTGAGTATCTGAAAACCTTTGACTTCGGGATGTATATTCAATATATTTTCCATTTCCCGCATCACTCTAGCCCAGATTTCTTGCATAGAACCTGAAGTGTCAACAATGAATATGATGTGGTCAGCATCCACTGGTATACCACCGGCGTAGATTTCTTCTGTGACATTAGAGTCGGCACTGATCGTCGCCGAGGGTGATTTTAGTTTTTGCCTGAGTGCAGTGACCTCCGCACTGAGTCTGGTATTCTCTGACTGCATCGCGCTAAGCGTTTGTGTCGCTTTGGTAATGGCATTTTTAAGTTGCGTTTCTTTATTGCTTTGCTGGTTCAGCGTTGATGAAAGCTGCTGTGATTGAGATTTGATATCACTGTCCAATGTTTGGGCTTGACTGAATGTTCTGATTAATTCGGCAATGCGTTCTATGTCAACTGTTCCTCCGACGATCGTTGATTTAGAAAGCAATACAAGCAGTACTACGGCACCAAAGCCACAAGATATGACATCTAAGAATGATAGATTGAATATCTCAAAATTGCGAGAGCGTCTTTTTACGGCCATGATGATTCAGGCGATATAAGCATGCCGTCGCTTCTAGCTGTCCATTGCCAGAATGCACCGGCAGCGTCGGAGTCACCTTCCAAAGCTAGCAGGATCACATTGACTGGTGCATTTTCTTTGTACGACAAAATGATATTGTTAAGCAATTTGATTCTGCACTTGCCGCTGATATTTTTTGCGGTACCAATAATAGAGTTGCAACCGGAGAAAAACGACTTTACTGCACCAATTCTTCCGATACGGCCTTGAGTAGGTAAACCGTCGGTTACTAAATAAACATTTGAAAAACCGACTGCAACATTGCGCATTAAAGCAATGGCTGCGTGTAGATTAGTGCCGCCTTCAGGTACGAGTTGCTTGAAGTCAGATAATACCGTCGCCGCGTCTTTAATATCACCTCCTTTTTTCCATCCACTACCACCGATGATCGCAGCTTGTTCAGCAAAGTGAATGATTTGATAGTCGCTACCTGCGGGTACTTTGGCTACCAACCATTCAACGATACGCTGTGTGCGTTGCCACTTAGGGCTTTGCTGGCGTTCTACTGGCGATGCAATTTTGTAACGAATAATATCTATCAAACGTTCCTCAGTCATCGATGCACTACTATCGACCAATATAACAATTTTCCTACCTTCTACTGTTAAACCCAGCAGGTAATCTTCCAATCCTCTGTTCACTACTGGCACTGGGGCAGGGGGGGCTTGAGTCGCTATGTCGGCTTGTGCTTGTAGTTTTTCCAGTTGTGCTTGCAATGACTGGCGCGTATCTTTTGTTGTATTGATATTCGCCACCAGACTTAACAACTGCGCATTGAGCTTTGCCAACATAGCCTGGCTAGCGTCGGCTTGGTTCTGCAATACTGCTACGGATTGTTGTGATTGAAGGTTTTGTGATTCTAAAACTGCGATGTCGGCTTGCAGTGCAGAGGATTGTTGGTCGGGTAGTTCCGTTTGAAATTTGACTAACATCAATATCAGTATGACAGCACCCAAGCCGCACGACATAACATCGAGGAAAGCGATGTTAAATCCTTCGGTCTTTCTTTTAAGATGTCTCACGACCAGATGATGATTAACTTTTTCCTATCGGATTCATAATATGCGTCTCGCAATAAGCTCTGATATCAACGATAAGCCCGTCTTGTATCCTCTGTAGTTGATGTAGTAAGAGCATCAAGAATATGCTGATAATGAGCGCGACCAGAGTGGAATTAAATGCAATTCCCAAGCTATTCGTCATGCCGGCGATATTACCAGCAAGCGCTTGGTCAGCTTGCGATAATGCTTGTCCTATACCGCGCACAGTACCAATAAAACCGATCGAGGGTATAGCCCATATCAAATAGCGGATCATCGAGTTTTCTGCCTCTATACTCAATACCAATGCATCCATTTTTGCATCGATCGCCTCGGCAGTGTAATGCACATCTTTAGTGATTAGGAATCGGTCTAGACCTACCATCAGTGTTTGCACCAGAGAAGTTTTGACCACATCAGCAGGCAACGCAGCGAGTTGCTCACGCGCCGCTTTGGCAACGGCAATTTTGTTGTTGTCTAGCATATCCGAAAACGCAATTAAGTTTTCGTCAAAGAGATAACGATCTTTGCTGATCGCAATCATTTTACCGACGATTAAATAGCTACCCCATAGCATGAGAATGATGCATATTTCTTGTTCTAAATCCTTTATGATGATAAAGAGGTTGCGTGGCACGGCTTGCCCTTGACTTTCGGCTAGCGCAATGGCAATTTCGGCATTGGGTAGAATAAAACCAATGTACAGCAAATGCACTGCCAACACTGATATAACCAATGCCCCTAAATTTTTAACCATATTTTTAACCATAGATAGCGCTGGCTTAGATGTCAACCGGGAAAGCCGCCGGTGAATTAAGACTCACTGAATAACTGGCAATACCAGCAATCGCAACACCAGTAATCAGCAAGACTATTAATAGTACGAGCATAGCCCGACGCTTTTTGTAGAGCTTATATTTCATAATGGAAGTATAACAAAATACGAAGCGCATGCGTAGTCGGATGAGATTGGAACTTACCGGTAGTGATATCAGGTATTCTCAAATCTTAGAAACATCTATAAACATTGACTCTCTTTTCTATCTGATGGCGTCGTGCATTTGTTTTACAAGTTGCATTTTTTTTACTACACTATTATTTTTGTCAACCTAGGAGGAAGTAAACGCCATGAAAAACAAAGATATCATTGAAATTATGAATAAAATCTTAGAGCATGAACTGGCAGGTGTGGTGCGCTATACGCACTATTCTTTGATGGTTTATGGTTATAACCGTATTCCTGTTGTTTCTTGGCTTCGTGCCCAAGCAACAGAATCTCTCACGCACGCACAACAAGTGGGAGAACATATAACGACTTTGGGTGGCCATCCGTCATTAAAGATAAGCCCTCTTCTAGAGACACATAAGCACACAATAGAAGATATTCTAAAAGAAAGTCTGGAACACGAACAACAACAACTAGCTCTATACTATGCGCTTCTTAAAAAAGCACAAGACCAAATCATCTGGCTGGAAGATTTTTCAAGGAACTTAATACTTGAAGAGGAGCAACATATATCAGAAGTAGAAAAAATGCTCAGGCCTCCCGGACACTGAAATTGGCAGTTTATCGGCTATTTCCTACCACTTATCAGTATTGTGAGAAAAACTGCATATTAGCAAGGGATAATCAGATAGCTTGCTGTTAGGCAAGTACATCTTTTTAATTTTTGACTAAGGAGTGTATAATGTCACACAAATCAGCCTTAAATAAAATATTTTTAAAAATCCCTGATACAACTGATAGGGAGGTAAATATGGCAATAGATAGCTTTGCCCAAATGAATAATTCAGCCATCAAGGATGCCATCAAAGATTTGGAGGCTCGGATGGCAACTAAGGATGACATCAGAGATTTAGAAGCTCGGATGGCAACTAAGGATGACATCAAAGATTTGGAAGCTCGGATGGCAACTAAGGATGACATCAAAGATTTGGAAATCAAATTGAGTTGGCGGGCAGTTTATTTGATTGTCGCAATAATGGCATTGAACTATTCGGCTATGGGTATCACTTTGTATTTCATAATGTCTTAATTGAAAAGGCTATAGATAGGTTTCCTACATATACTCAATAGATATAGCGGGCGATACGAAAGCCTCTGTCATCGGCTTTGCCAACTGCGCGTAGGCGGTAGGCGGAGCGTAGTTCGGATAAGGTGCCAGAACGCCAACTGGAGCCTTTGACGACATGACCGCTACTACCAGTGTTATAAGCATTGCCCAGTGGGTCGTTGCGTGTTTCGTTAGTAGTGTCCACGCTGTAGACATCGTGGGTCCATTCAGAGACATTGCCGACTAGGTCGTATAGACCTGCTTTATCAGGTGGAAAAGATGCGATCGGTGCGAGTTCTGGATAGCCGTCGTTATAGCGGGGGATATAAACCGCAACATTGTTTTTGGCACTTTCGTCGGCAAGGTTTCCTACCGCTTTGGGAAGGGTGGTTTGGTTGCCCCAAACAAATTGTGTCGGTGCGCTACGTTTTGCGTAGCGTGCTAGCCATTCCCACTCCGCTTCGCTGGGTAGGCGGTATCCGATGCTAGCCGAGTTGTAGCCGACAATTGTATTATTATCAGTGATATAGAAAGAGGGTAGTTTTTCTCGCGCGCTCAGCCAGTTGCAGAACAGTGCCGCATCGTTCCAAGTAATATTATTGATTGGCAGATTAGACACCGGAGTTCGCTGATTGTATGCACGATAGTGTTGTGCTGACACTTCGCTACGGCTGATATAGAAGGCTCTAGTTAAGCGTACAGTGCGCAAAATTTCGTTGGCGCGTTGTCCTTTTTCGCTACGATGCGCGCCCAGTTCGAAGCGCTGTGTTTTGTCAGGCTTGAATAATAGCAATTCTATACCGACGGAGTTTTTGAATAGTGCAGGGCTTTCACTTAAGTTCGCTTGTTGTTCGGTTAGTAGTACTTCGTTAACTTGTATTGTTCGTTGGCTGTTAGGCTGTACAGTCCTCCTAACACTGCGATAGCCGGGTTTGGAGAGTTCGATAGTATGCGGTATGGTATTCAGTGTGACGGTTTGCGGTGTATCTCCACTGGCTCTGCCGTTTATTTTAATGCTGGCTGACGGGGTGGCGTTGATAATAACTGTGCCGAATTCCTTAATCAATGAGATAGAAATGTTCTCTTGCTGCGCAGGCTTCAATGTCCGTTTGATAGTTTTAGAGGCATAACCCGCTTTGGAATAGCTGATAATTTTTTCGCGCATTGCATCCAGTGCCACTGGCTTATTGTTGATAGTCATTGTTTTGCCGTCAATCAACAGTTGTCCGCCGAGTGGGTTGAGCGTAAAGTTCACCAGAGCCTTTTTGTAACTGAGTCGATAGTTTCGCTCGATTTCAGGCTGCTGATAGGTGATTTCAATGTCTTCGTCTATCGTTTCAAAGTCGGGTGTTTGTATGCGTAAACGATAAATACCACCGTCACGCATCAACCTAAGTGGTGTTTGTCCGACTAATTCGTCGTTCAGTAGCAGCGGTATCCCCTCAGGTATCGACGATATATTAATGTGTCCCTGTATCGCTGCTAACTCAAAGTGTAGTGTTTTTTCTTCGGCACGAGTCAATTCAATAGAGGTTGTTTGTGGTTGATAGTAAGGATGCGAGACCTCAACACTATAGCGACCAGGTTCTAGCGTAGCTTGTAGACTTGCTCCACTGCCTGCTGGTTTGGCATTGATGCGCCATTGTATTTGCGAATCGGCAGGTGTTGCGGTGGCTTTGATGAGCGCCGGCGCCTCGCGAAGTTCAACGATGATACGCCGCTCAAGTTCATTGCGCACTAGAGTGATGGTTTCGCTAATGAAGCCGGTTGCCGAGATTTCCAGTTCGGCTGTGGATGACAGCAGATAGACTTTATCGTGTTGCACCCATCCCCAACCGCTTAGTATGCGTTGTGCTTGATTTGCTGCAGCTTCGGGTAAAACTTCTACGACGGTTGCCTTAATCCAGAAGAGGAACACGAAGAGGACAATGATGATGATTGCGATTGCACCGCCGGTAGCAATAATTTTTTGCCAAAAAGATCTTCGGCTTTTGCGAAAATGTGCTTCAGATAGGTTCATCACAAACTACTCTAACAGTCGTTGCTTGCCTTGGTTTTATATACACTTCAACGAGTTTATCCTTGTAGCCTTTGCGTTCTCCTTTGAATAGGTAGCGACCCGGCTTCAAGCCTGCTTTTAATTGATATTCGCGCACTTTCCCAATGACGCCGACACCCATCACTGATACATAAGTTTGACCGTCTGAGTAAACTGTCACTGCAACTGCCGTTGACATCTCCGCAAGAGCGGTGTTTAATCGTCCGATGAGTCGTCGCAGCTGTGCGCTGTATACGGCAGCTTCATTACTGTCTTCGGCAATTTGTTTCATAGCCAGTGCGATTTGTTCGTCAGCTAGTCGTTCGGGTCTTTCTAATGCTTGGCGGATAGTATCAGTATATCGATTAATTTGCATTGCGAGTTGCACCCGTTTTGTTATGTCGGCATTGTCGGGAAATATCTGCAGTGCTTGTTGATAGTAGTTTTGTGCGGCCTGCCAATCGTCGTCTTGTCCGGCGGTTTCGGCTTTGCTAACCAAGTTTTGATACGAGAGTTGTTTACCGATTTGTGTAGCTCTGGCTGTGAGCGGCTGCAGCGACGGATGCGTTGCATCTATTTGTTTGATTTGCGAGAGCAGTGTTTGCGCCTGTTTGATATTACTCTTATCCAAGGCTTGAGAGGTGCGATGCAATAAGTCATCCAACTTTAATTGTTGCTGCTTTTCGACTAACAACTGGTGTCTTGTTACTAAGGTTGTATCATAAGGGTCTAGTTTAATTGCTTGATCGAGCAAGTTTATTTCATCACTAAGATTGTTTTCAATCCTCGCTACATCGGCTTTTGCAACGAGTGCAGCCACCGCGTTCATCTTGCCAATGCGCTCTTTTAATAGCAATGCGTCGGAGTTTTTTGGCAAGTAACGCAGTGCATTGTTTATTGCTGTGGTCGCCGGCATTATTTGCTGTGTTGCAAATGCTTGCTGTGCTTCAGCAAATGTTGTATTAAAGTTTTGTCGTTGTTGTAATTGTAGCTGCGATACTTTCGCAAAAGTATCATCAAGATGGTTTAATGCCTCAGTAAGCCGATTTTCGCCAAAAGCTCTGATTGCTCTCTGCTCTTGTGCTTGTAGTATGGTAATATTTTCAGGTGACCATGCTGCCAGATTGAGTGCTTCTATTTGTGCCTTTACTTTATTTTCATAGGTATTCATCATCGCAATATATTTTTGTCGTAGTGCTGCGCGTTGCTCGTTGTTTAACGATGCGTCGTAATCGGCGGTGTTATTTTGTGCTGCAGATGGATCTGCTGAGTGTTCATCTACCGTGACTGATGTCGCATCAGTGCTAGTTATGTCTACGCGCCCGTAGAGTAATACCGCAATCGCAACGAGCATCAGCACTGCAACCGCTATAGCGTTGATGATCAGGGCGTGTTTTTTAGTTTTTTTTTGCTCTTTGAATTGTAGTTTATTCAATGTGCGCAAAGCGTGCCACTATAGCTGAACGGCAGGTGTTTGTTCTTCGGCGTATATTTTTTTCAATGCCGCACGCCACTGATTAAACTGGGTTGCTGCATCACCAGTGAGTTCCACCGTTTGTTCTTCAAACTCAATGACTTGGGGGGCAACCTGTACATCAATCGACGCTCCTAATTCCATCAAAGTTTCTTGGTGAAATTTGGATTCCTTAAAGTTTTGCGCGCTATTGGATAATAACACTGCACCAGTGGCGACTGCACCAATCGACGCACCAGTCGAAAAATTGCTATTGCTGTTGGATGCTGCAACGGCTCCTAAACCGATGGCTAGAATGCCTGCCAGTGCCTGCCAGGTTGCTTTACTTTTCGCTTCGCGCTGTGCTTTGGATGCGTTGAATGCAGCTTCTTGCCAAGTTTTGTATGATGCATCAATTTTTTGATCAAAGTCGTAATAGTATTGTTGCATCTTGTCGGTGAATAGCTGGTCTTCTACACGGTATTGGTGAATACGCTGTAGCATTGGGTCACTGTCTGCCGGTGCTTGCACGAGTTCGACACGGTCACCTCTGAATTTAAGGAATTGTCTGAAGCTCTCATCAGACATTGAGTAACCAAAGCGGATTTCGGTCAACTGGTTGAGCTCGCTTAAGTAGGCTTGGTCTTTGTTGCGCAGCTGTGCAGCGATGTCATCCGCTGCTTGCTCAAACACTGGGTCGTAAGGGCTTTTGTCTTTGTTGCGCACGCTGGTGAAAGTGTATTCGTCAACTCGGTGTTGATAATTTTTATTCAGCCAGCTTTTGCCGTCTATGCCGATGGCTTTGATATTGATAGAGACATCTTCACCGGTTGATTCGATAATTTTACCGATTACATAAAGGTCGCCAGTAACCTTTTGGTCGGGGGTCACCCGAACGGCTCCTAGCTGTTCGGTGTCCTCCAGTGCTTTTTTCATATGCAGAGCAAAGTTCACCGCTTCTACTCTACGCAGTTCTGGCCATATCCCTTTTTTTTCTCTGGTTTTGGGGTCTTCGGGTATGTTTGGGTCAAAGACTGGGATGATGACTTCAATTTCTTTTTGGATGGTTCGCTGCGTCGTGCGTGTTTGCTGAGGTGTTGCGGTTAATTGCGAGGAACTCTGCGGACCTACCGAAACTGCGGAATCTTCGAGCAATGATGTACTTTTGCTCGCATAGCAACCAGACAGCACGAGCATAGCAAATAGTGAGATAATTGCTGTTGAATATTTCATTTTGACCTTTGGTTTATTTTTCGGGTATTCCTTTGTAGCGACGATATTCATTCCATAATTTTGCTTGTTTATCAGGGTCGGTTTCGGCGAGTGCAGCCTCCCTAATTTGTTGAGCAATTATATCATCATTGTCTACTGATGGGATGTCTTCGGGTAATTGACCGTTATCTAATGCTTTTTGACTGTCTCTAATTGTCGACGAGGTCAAAGGGGGTTGCCCATCAACCGATTGCTCTGCAGCGGTTGTCGATTTAGGCTGGACAGGTTGGTTACCTGAGAGTGTAGCACTGGGTGTAGCCGTTTGTCCAGGTGGCTGACTATTTATTTCATCTTGTTTGGCAGCCTCGCTACCTGATATATCGCTACTTGGCGTTGCCGTACTTGGAGTTGCCGTTTGTTGTTGATTCTTGTTTTGCTGATTCTCGCTATTATTCGCATTACTATTTTCATTGGCGGCGTCGTTATTATTACCATCTCCATTGCTTGAACTAGCGGCGCCAGAGCCACCAGCAGTATTAGCGCTACTACCGCTTTGGGTGTGTTGTTCGCTGATTCTTTGTCTGCATTCCTGCACTTGACTGAGCGCATCTTTGAGAGCTTGGTCCATCAGTTGTATGCGTTCCTCTCTGGTCAATAAAACCATATCATCAAAATTAGGCATAATGATCGGGCAGTCGCTATCATCCAATGTATCATTCGCACCAGTTGTAGCCATGCATAGCATCAAAATAGCTAACCAGAGTATTCTAGCCAGACCGGGATAAATTGTTATGTAAGCAGTCATATTGCTCTTATCATTTATCAGAAATTTTTGACTGTAAATCAGTCACATATTGTCTAGTGTTGATGCCTAATGTAATGCAATCCACGCCGGTAGTTATCAGTGTAGCACCGCGTTCTATCCACGGCATCACTGCGTTCACATTCATACCAAAAAAACCTAAAATTTTATTATTTGACAAGCACGCATTGGTAATCGTATCCATAGCCGCTTGTATCTGCGGGTCATCTATCATACCTGCTTTGCCGTAGCTCGCCGATAAATCGTAAGGTCCGATTAAAATTGCATCAATGCCTGTCACACTTGCAATATCCTCTATCTCGGCGACTGCATCTTTATGTTCGGCTTGCACAACGATGATGGTCTCTTGTGCTGCTGATTTGATATGATCTTCAAATTCAAAACCATAGCAATTACCGCGGAAAATACCAACACCACGTATACCATCGGGTGGGTAGCGGCACCACGAAACAATCTCTTGTGCGGTTTTTGCACTATTGACCTGCGGGACAATGATGCCGGCAGCTCCCATATCTAGCACATTCCTTATTGCGATGCGCTCGGCAATCGGCACTCTAACCAGGCACGGAATAGTAGACGCTTGCAAGAGACACTGCAAGGCAGCGGTATCAAAAGTACTGTGCTCACTGTCGATAAACAACCAGTCAAGCCCGCTATCCGATAATAATTCACTCACTTGAGGTGCATTGATAGTAACCATCGTGCTGTTGAGTAGCTCACCGTTGCGTACGCGTTCGGCGAATAGGCGATTTTGTTGTCGGATGCTCATAGTGTTTTATTATAGCCAAATAAATTATCAATCCATAGTTGAAATACTCGCTTTTATTTTTTGGCTATTGCGCGTTTTTAGTTATGTCAAACTAAAGCACAGATGTCAGACTGGTGAAAAGTGTCCAACATATAGGTAGTCAACAGCTCATGAAAAGAGGAGATTTTTTATGTGGGTAATTGATAAATCTAACTCTGAACTATTTACCTAAGTAAGTTTACCCAAATAAGTTACCCAAATAATTTTATGGGGTGATTTCCTGCCAATTACTTACTGCGGCGCATTGCTAAGATTCTGGATTGCCCTTTGCTAGAAAATTAACTGAAACGAGACTAAGAGATAGACTAAGATCTCTACTCTTTACTCTTTTAGACGGTTGATCAGTATCAGACAAGTCAGTTGTAGTGCTGCAAACCGCATAACTTTGTGGGTAGTTTGGTATGGTTCGCACCAAGATCGTCGCTGTATTGCAGGCTATGGGCTTCGTTGTTTAGAAACTGTTTTGCAAACGGGTTACTATGCTATAGTTAAATTATACTAAGTAATAAAATTGTACTGCTAATTTGGAAGGATAGTAATATGATGCTTGCCAGTGAGAAAACGAGCCGAGTGAGTATTGGTGACATACTCGTACTATTGATACTAGGAGTTTTTAGTATGAGTATAATATTTTTAGGTGAATATTTTGAAAATCCCGTCATCTCCTTACTAGGATTGTTGTTTCTTATAATAATAATCGGAACTGCTATAGTCAAATTTGGAACTGCCATAACTGATTTTATAAATTCTATTTTAGACCTCAAAGATCGCCTAAAACGAAAATAGACTCTTATTTTTAACTACTTCTAATTACTCTTTCTAGCACCAAGTGCCAGGGTTTTGCTTGGTGCGGTGTTTCGTTAGGCGGTGGGGGTGAGACTGAGTACCGGGGTTCTGCCCGGTGCGGCGCAAACCGCATAACCTCGTAGGTAGTTTGGTATAGCTCGCACCAAGATCGTCGCTGTATTGCAGGCCATGGGCTTCGTTTTTTAGGATGCAATGGCGTCATTGCGATTGACTAAAATTGTTATCAAAGATATTTAATAACTCCAATAACTGCTAATCCTACACCGACTATCCACATCATCTGTTGCCGAAACAATCTCTCCATCTTGGCGTTTTGCTTTGCTATTGCTGTATCTATGTAGTGTTTTATTTCTTTTATATCCTGCTTTGTCGCCACATCTTTTGTACTTGCAACATCAGCGACTGCTTCCTTTGCCTCGTCTGGCGGAAGACCTAGCTTTGTAAGTGCGTTGTATAAAGCAATCTCGGACATCTTTATTCTCCTTGGTGGTGTCTAACTATATTATAGTACCCCTGCCCACAGATAACAAACTAATTCTGCATAGAGGGCACTAGAAAGTCTTTTTTCAACATTTGTTTAGCCATTGCAAGACGCTCCTCTTTTTTACTTTCGGCTAGACCTTTAGCTTCACCTTTAGCCAGACCTTCAGCTAAGCCCTGAGCTCAGTGATGCAGAAGGCGTGTCAGCCTGAGGCTCAAGTGTCTATGGTTGATTATGCTATGATATATTTTTTATAATTATAACGAATAGGGATTTTTGAGAAATACAACCAATGAATGACTATCTTGATTTTGAACAGCCAGTTGTGCAATTGGAAGCGAAAATTACCGAACTTCGCAAAGTGACCGGTGATAACCGTGTCGACATCAGTCAAGAGATAAAACAGCTTGAGCAAAAGCGTAATAAATTAGTACAGAATATCTACGCACAACTCAGTCCTTGGCAAATTACCCAACTCGCTCGTCATCCACAGCGCCCCTATACGCTAGATTATATAAAAGCATTATTTACCGATTTTGAAGAATTGCATGGTGATCGCCACTACGCCGACGATGCAGCTATCGTTGTCGGTCTTGCACGATTCAACGGGCAGCCGCTAGCTGTGATTGGACACCAAAAAGGACGCGATGTACAGGAGAAGGTTAAGCGCAATTTTGGTATGTGTAAACCCGAAGGTTATCGCAAAGCCAGGCGGATATTTGAGCTTGCCAGCCGTTTCAGATTGCCAATCTGTACTTTTATAGATACGCCAGGGGCTTATCCGGGTATTGATGCCGAAGAGCGCAATCAAAGCGAGGCGATTGCGAGTAATCTGAAGTCACTGATAAATTTACCAGTGCCAATTATTTGCACAGTAATCGGTGAGGGCGGTTCGGGTGGCGCATTGGCAATTGGTGTCGGGGATTATTTGATCATGCTGCAATACAGCATCTATTCGGTGATCTCCCCAGAAGGTTGTGCATCTATTTTATGGAAGGATGCCAAGCAAGCTGACTTGGCAGCTAAAGCATTGAAATTGACCGCAGATGAATTGCGCACATTAAATTTGATAGACGAAGTTGTTGAAGAAGAGAACGGTGGTGTACACCGTAGCTTTGAACAGACTCATACAAAACTCGCAAAGGTTCTACACGCACAACTCGATCGCTTGACGCAATTATCTACTGAACAGCTATTGCAAGCACGGTATAAGAAGTGGTCTGATATCGGATACTTCAAGAGTGTTTGATGAATCATTCACGATACTTCTGTAAGCATAAAAGGCGATGGCTGCGGCTATATCAATAATGCCTAGTTTCGCCTGTGCAGTATCCGATAAACTCCGAAAATTTTTACAGCGCAGTAAAGCGACGCGCATCATCGTCGCCTACAGCGGTGGTTTGGACTCCAGTGTATTACTGCATCTCGTAAAAAATCTATCCGCACCGCGACCGTGCAAGTTATTGGCGTTGCATATCAATCATTGTATGCATCCTGATGCTGATGACTGGGTGGCACACTGTCATCAGCAAGCGCAACAGATCGGCGTCGCTTGTCAGAGCATTGCTGTGCAAGTCTCTCGCACGCATCGACAAGGTTTAGAGGCAGCTGCCCGTGAAGCACGCTATCAAGCGCTGCAAAGTGTTATGAATGAGGATGATTTGCTACTCACTGCCCATCATCAAAACGACCACGCCGAGACCGTATTGTTACGCCTGCTACGAGGCACCGGTGTTGCCGGCCTCAGAGCGATCGCAGAATATCAAACTTTAGATAAAGGCGCACTGGCACGACCCTTGCTATCGGCGGCTCGCAATGATATCCGCAACTACGCGCAGCAACATCAATTAGAATGGCTCGATGACCCTGCCAATGAAGATTTAAAATATGCTCGTAATTATTTGAGACACCGCGTTATTCCGCTGTTAGCCGCGCGCTGGCCGATGTGGTACAAGCCGGTCACGCGTTATGCTACCCATCAAGCCACTGCCACTGATATTATAGAAAGCGAAGCGCAGCGATATTTAGATCGTTGCCTATTGCCCGGCAGTCATGATTTATTACTCAGAGTTTTGATAACTTTAGCCAAACCCCAGCAACATTTAGTATTACGTGCGTGGTGCCAATTAAACGGCATAGCGATTCCTAATCAACATCAACTTAACTACATAAGCAATGCAATTTCTGTGCATATTAATGAGCGTAATGCTGTCGGTAGTGGTATCATATATAGTTACTCTGATATAGAAATGGGTATTTATCACGGCACATTGCGCGTTGCTAAACTGCCCCAGTATGTTGTAGCATCACCTATAGAATGGCACAAAGGCGGCGATTGTGAAATACCCCAACTCAATTTAACACTAACTAGAACTGAATTGATGAGACAAGCCCCTTCGCTTTTTAATCAAGCACTCACTATTATGTTTCGCCGTGGTGGTGAGCGATGTGCGTGCCGTAGTTGTCTGGGTAAATCGCTACACAAAAGTCTGAAGAAGATTTTCCAAGAGCACCACATTCCATCGTGGGATAGAGGCACCATACCTTTGATTTATGCGCAAGGCAGGCTACGCCTGATATGGGGCATTACCGAATGCGATTGATATGAATTACATCTTTGTGACCGGCGGTGTGGTATCGTCTTTGGGTAAGGGTATTGCCTGTTCTTCTATAGGCACGATACTGGAAGCGCGTGGCTTCAAATTGAGTCTGATTAAACTCGATCCTTACATCAATGTTGACCCAGGCACGATGAACCCGTTTCAACACGGTGAGGTCTATGTGACTGCCGACGGTAGCGAGACTGATTTGGATATCGGTCATTACGAGCGTTTTGTAAACTTTCAAGCCAATCGCAACCACAATCATACCACTGGGCAAATCTACGAGAGAGTTCTACGCAAGGAACGGCGAGGGGATTATTTGGGTGCAACGGTGCAGGTCATACCCCATGTCACCAATGAGATTAAAGATGCGATAGGTGAAGGTGCAGGTGACAGCGACATTACTATTGTTGAAATAGGTGGCACCGTCGGCGATATAGAGTCATTGCCGTTTCTAGAAGCGATTAGGCAAATGGGCATGGAACAGAACAATAATGTAGTCTATGTGCATCTAACACTAGTGCCTTATTTAGAGACCAGTGGCGAAATTAAGACCAAGCCGACCCAACATTCGGTCAAAGAATTACGCTCGATAGGGATACAACCCGATATATTGTTGTGCCGTTCACGAAAGGAATTGCCGCTCGCCGAAAAACGAAAGATAGCTTTGTTCACCAATGTGCGCGAGCAAGATGTTATATCGGCGATAGATTTAGATGATATTTATCGTATTCCGTTGTGGTTTCATAAACAGCAAATAGACGAACTCATCGTGTCAAAACTGGGTTTAGTCGATATACCGCCAGCCGATTTAAGTGAGTGGCAGCGCATGGCAGTGTCTTACGATGCGCCGGAGAGTCAGGTCAAAATTGCCCTGATTGGAAAATATGTCAGTCTGGTAGATGCTTATATGTCGGTTAATGAAGCATTAGCGCATGCCGGTTTAGCATTGCGTAGCAGCGTTGAAATTATTCATATAGATACCGAAGGCCTACAGCAGGATCCAAGTTTATTGGATAATGTTGATGGTATTTTGGTGCCTGGTGGATTTGGTGAAAGAGGGATAGAAGGTAAAATCTTAGCAGCAGGTTATGCGCGTCAAAACAAAGTGCCTTATCTGGGTATCTGTTTGGGAATGCAGGTGGCAGTCATAGAGTTTGCGCGCAATGTAGCACAACTCAACGGTGCTGATAGTTCAGAGTTTAACCCTAACACCCCACATCCAGTGATTGCATTGGTCACTGAGTGGCAAGACCGCGAAGGCGGAATACAGCAACGCGACGAGAATTCTGATAAAGGTGGTAGCATGCGCTTGGGTGTGCAGCGATGCCAGCTTGATAAAAACTCCGAAAGCTACAAGCAATATCAGCAGGAAACGATCGACGAGCGGCATCGCCATCGCTACGAATTTAATAACCTTTATAAAGATAAGCTACAACAAGCTGGGCTTAAGCTAGTCGGATACTCGATGAATAAGGATTTGGTAGAAGTGATTGAACTGCCTGACCATCCATGGTTTGTAGGCACTCAATTTCACCCTGAGTTTATATCTACACCGCGCAAAGCAAGCCCACTGTTCAGAGGTTTTGTGCAAGCAACTATCCAATATAAACAGGCGAGACTTAAATGAATATCAATGGTTTTGAGATAGCATCCGATCAGCCGATGGTGGTGATTTCTGGACCTTGTGTGATAGAGAGTGAAGCACTGGCATTGAACAGTGCACAGACCCTTAAAGAATATAGTGATGCGTTGAATATTCCACTGATATATAAATCTTCTTTTGATAAGGCAAACCGTTCTTCGCACCAAAGTTTTCGCGGTTTGGGTATCGAGCAGGGGTTGCGCATATTGGAGAAAGTCAAGAGTGATATTGGTTTACCAGTGCTGACCGATGTTCACGAAGATACCCCGCTCGACGAGGTGGCGTCGGTGGTTGATGTGTTGCAAACACCTGCCTTTTTGTGTCGGCAAACTAACTTCGTGCAAAATGTTGCTAAAATGGGCAAACCTGTGAACCTTAAAAAGGGACAATTTATATCGCCTTGGGAGATGAAAAATGTCGTCGACAAAGCACGTGCAACGGGTAACGAGCAACTGATGGTTTGTGAAAGAGGTTTTAGCTTCGGCTACAACAATCTAGTCTCAGATATGCGCTCATTGGTAGTTTTGAGAGAAACCCAGTGCCCGGTGATTTTTGATGCGACCCATTCGGTGCAATTGCCTGGTGGGCAAGGCAATGCTTCGGGAGGATGTCGCGAGTTTGTCCCGGCATTAGCGCGTGCCGCAGTGGCGGTCGGGGTTGCTGGGCTATTTGCCGAGACGCACCCGCAGCCGGACCAAGCATTAAGCGATGGTCCTAACGCTTGGCCATTGGCACAGATGCATACATTGCTCAGCGAGTTAAAAGCGATAGACGAGGTCGTCAAGGCACGAATATGCAAGGAATAATTAGTTGGAACAAATAAATGAAAAATAACATTACTCAGATTCGCGGTCGCGAGATTATTGATTCACGAGGCAACCCGACTGTTGAGGCCGAAGTGGTCACCGCAGCCGGTATTTGTGGACGAGCGGCAGTGCCGTCCGGTGCCTCTACTGGCAGTTTAGAGGCGATCGAGTTGCGCGACAACGACAACACTCGCTTTAACGGTAAAGGTGTGCAGCAGGCAGTGAATAATATCAACACCGAGATTCAAAAAGCACTGGTAGGTATCGATGTCTGCGAACAACACCAGCTGGATACTACGATGATTGACCTTGACGGCACTAAAAACAAAGGCCGCTTAGGAGCAAATGCAATACTCGCAGTGTCTCTGGCAACCGCAATTACTGCAGCAAAGTCCAAAGAATGTGCACTATATGAATATTTTAACGACTTGAGTGCGAACCATGCGCTCAGTCTACCTACGCCAATGATCAATATCCTAAACGGCGGTTCGCATGCAAATAACAATGTCGATATACAAGAGTTTATGCTAGTGCCGACCGGTGTCGAGAGTATCAAAGATGCGGTGCGGGTTGGTTGCGAGGTATTTCACGCCCTGCAAAAAATACTAAAGCAACGCCGCTTGAGTACCACGGTAGGCGACGAAGGTGGCTTTGCTCCCAATCTTCCATCCAACGAGGCTGCGATAGAAGCGATACTAGAAGCGATAGACCACACGCAATACAAGGTTGGCAGCGATATCTACTTAGCCTTGGATGTTGCAAGTTCAGAGTTTTATTCCGATGGTACCTATCATTTAGAATCGACCAACAACAAATACGATAGTGCCGGTTTTATTGAATATCTGTCCGATTGGGTCGATAAATATCCAATCTTGTCAATAGAAGACGGTGTTGCCGAAGACGATTGGCAAGGCTGGAAAGCTATGACCGAAAAACTGGGTAATCAAATACAGATAGTCGGCGACGATTTATTCGTGACCAACACCGATATCATCGCTAAAGGCATAGCGCAGCAAATTGCTAACTGTGTGTTGATAAAACTAAATCAAATAGGTACACTCAGTGAAACTTTGGCTGCCATTGAGATGGCGCAAAAGGCGAACTATAACTGCATCATTTCACATCGCTCCGGTGAGACCGAAGATGTGAGTATTGCCGATCTTGCAGTCGGTATCGGCGTCGGACAGATAAAGACCGGTTCGCTCTGCCGCACTGATAGGGTGGCTAAATATAATCAATTAATGCGCATTGAAGAAACACTGGGCAAGCGTGCGGCTTATGCAAAAACGACTGCTTTTAGTCGCTTCAGGGCTTTGTCTTAGACTGTAGCGACTATTGATGACAATCTCAACGATCCCCGAAATAATAGAACAATATAGAAATGACCGTATGGTTATCATCGTTGACGATGAAGGACGAGAGAACGAAGGCGATTTGATGATTGCAGCTGAGCGGGTCACTGCTGAACATATTAATTTTATGGCGAAATACGGGCGCGGTTTGATCTGTTTAACACTAACGCCTGAGCGGTGCCGATATTTGCAATTACCGCTCATGGTAACAGAGACCAATCGCAAGCTAGCAACCAACTTCACGGTGTCAATAGACGCTAAAGAGGGCATTAGCACTGGCATCTCGGCGAGTGACCGTGCGCGTACTATTCGGGTTGCGGTGGCTGATGATAGTCGGGCGAGTGACTTAGAAAGACCGGGGCATATTTTCCCATTAATGGCACAGCCCAATGGAGTCCTAACCCGTGCCGGCCATACTGAGAGTGGTTGTGATATCGCTCGTTTAGCTGGCTTTGAGCCAGCCTCAGTGATCGTTGAGGTACTCAAAGACGACGGTTCTATGGCGCGTCTGCCGGATCTGGAAGAGTTTGCCGACCGTCATCAGTTAAAGATAGGTATAGTCGGTGATTTAGTTAAATATAGGCTTAAAAATGACTGACGCTAAAACCAGTTTTGCTGATGATCTAGATGGTAAAGGTATGCATTTCTGTATTGTTGCTGCCAAGTATAATAGCGAGATAGTGGACGCATTAGTGGCGAGTGCGGTAGCAACCCTGAAAGCGCACCATGCCGAAACCATCGACATAGTCAGAGTGCCGGGTACCTTTGAAATTCCTCTAATGGCCAAACATAAAGCGAACACCCAGCGATACCATGCGATTTTAACTTTGGGGTGTGTCATCCGTGGGCAAACCGACCATTACGACTTAATCATCAATACCTGTAGCCATAGCATTGGTCATATCATGCTGGAGACCAATGTCCCTATCACACTGGGTATTTTGGCAGTGGAGAATAGTGCGCAAGCGAAAGCGCGTTCGCAACCCGAAAGCGATATCAACCGTGGTCGAGAAAATGCACTGGTCGCACTGGAGATGGCACGACTAGTTGCAAAAGATGGATAAAGCCGAACTATTCAATGCCCGTAGCAGAGCGCGTATACTGGCAATGCAAGCTGCTTATCAATGGAAAATTGGCAACCAAGACGCGGATGATGTTATCGCTCAATTTACTTCAGACGAATACTATGCGCAAGTTGACGACCAGTATTTTAGAACGCTATTCCAAGCAGCTACCTCCACATCATTAGATAAAAAATTAGAACAATGCATGGAGTTTAGCATCAAAGAAGTGGATACCATTGAGAGTTTTATCTTGCGCAATGCTGCTTATGAAATTGCTCACATCGCCGAGATTGATACAGCAGTTGCAATCAACGAAGCGGTGCTGATCGCTAAAAAGTTCTGTGGCTCAGGTAGTTACCGTTTTGTCAACGGAGTGTTGGATTGTTTCGCTAAAAAATACGCGCGAACCGAATAGTAATGGAACAGTTGGGTCGTAAATCATTAAACGAAGAACAAGTCATTGCCAGCTATTTCGGTAAATCGATATCTTGTCCGGACACCACCTTAGGTATAGGCGATGATGCCGCAATCATTAATCCACGAGGCAGTTATTTAGCGGTCGCCACCGATACCCTAGTTGAAGGTGTGCATTTTAAGCCTGACGCGGATGCTGCCGACATCGGCCATAAAGCTTTGGCGGTCAATCTGAGTGATTTAGCAGCGGTTGCAGCTAAACCACGCTGGGCTTTGCTGGCATTGACTATACCGGATAGCGATGCCGACTGGCTCAAGGCATTTAGCGATGGCTTTTTTCGCTTAGCTGAACAGCACGAGGTGCGCTTAATCGGCGGCGATACAACAAAAGGGAAATTGACTATTACAGTTCAGCTCATCGGCACAATTGCCGAGAATAAAATATTGCGCCGTGATAAAGCACAGGCCGGTGAGGGTATCTATGTTACCGGTCGCATTGGCGATGCCGCGATGGCAGCACTGCATGCAGCTGCGCTAAAATCTTATACACAAAGCTATCAGCAATGTTTAGAGCGGATGTTGCGACCGACTGCCAGAGTTGCCGAAGGTATGATACTGGCTCGCTATGCTGATGCTGCGATTGACATCTCAGACGGCGTATTCAAGGATCTATCGCGTTTACTATCGGCATCCGCTGTAGGTGCTAATATAGCGATAGAAAGTATACCGACGATAGCCGAAATAAATCTATTATGTCCAACATTAGAAGCGCTTATTAAAGCATTGATTTACGGTGAAGATTACGAACTATTATTTACCTTGAAGGATGAATATCTAGCCGAATTAACGCACGCATTTGGCAATATCGGCACTGCGCTAACCCGCATCGGCACGATTGAAAAAAAGCAAGGGTTGAGATGTTATTATCGTTCAAAACCTGTAGAACTGCCCGAACAACTCGGTTATGATCACTTCGGCTAGTCAAGGTTTGCCCGCTCCAAATTGGAAGTGGCTGCGCAACCCACTACATTGTCTGTCACTAGGCTTCGGTTGTGGACTAAGTCCAATTGCTCCCGGCACCATAGGCACATTGCTAGGGGTAGTTATCTACCTCCTGATTATGGACTTCAATACAATGTTCTATTTATCTGTTGTATTCCTGATTATTGGCATAGGAACTTGGGCTGCTGAATATACCTGCGAAGCGTTGGAAGGAAAGGATCATCGAGCCATCGTTATTGACGAAATTGCTGGTTTTTTGGTGGCTTGCATTAGCTTACCTCCATCGTGGTTTTATTTGCCACTGGCTTTTGTATTATTTCGTATATTTGATATAGCGAAACCGTGGCCAGTGAGCTTTGCCGATCAGCACATCAAAGGGGGTATCGGCATCATCGCTGATGATTTGTTAGCCGGAGTCTACACACTACTATGCATACAATTATTAGCTTTTATGTTATCTCTATACAATGGCTGAGCCTGCTTAATATCCTATAATACTGCTAGTATGAATATCCGCACGCGCTTTGCACCCAGCCCGACCGGCACCTTACATATTGGTAATGTGCGTACTGCGTTGTTCGCCTGGCTCTATGCCCGCAAGCATCAAGGGCAATTTATACTCCGTATAGAGGATACCGATAGCGATAGATCGACTGACGAGTCTGCACGCAACATCATTGCCGAACTGCAATGGTTGGGTTTGGATTATGACGAAGGTCCTTTTTTTCAAAGCCAACGCCAAGCTATCTATCAGCAAGCTGCCGAGCGACTAGTTGCCGAAGATAAAGCCTACTACTGCTATTGTACTAAAGAGGAACTTGCCGAGCGCGCCGCCGGTTTTTCTTCAAAAGGCTTTGCTGCTTGGGGCTACGATGGTAAATGTCGCGACCGCAAGCAACCACGCCGCGGTGTGCAGCCAACCATACGCATTAAAACCTCAGATAATGGTATCACTGAGTTTGATGATTGTGTTCACGGCCATAGCAAGATAGAAAACAAAAACTTAAGCGATATTGTCATCGTACGCGCCAACGGCATACCGACTTATAACTTCGCCGTGGTAGTTGACGATATAGACATGCAAATCAGTCATATCCTGCGCGGCGACGATCATCTACACAATACTTTTCAGCAGATCAACCTGATAAAACACCTACAAGCAAAGCTACCGACTTATGCCCATCTACCCATGGTGTTGCGAGAAGACCGCCAGCGTCTTTCTAAACGCGATCAAGCATCAGGCATCGCAAACTATAGAGAGCAGGGCTATTTGCCGCATGCTTTATTGAATTATTTAGCCAGACTAGGCTGGTCTAAAGGCGACGAAGAAATCTTTAGCAAAACTGAGCTGATAGCACATTTTGATCTATCGGCTATCCATAAATCGGCAGCTGCGCTAAACTCAGAAAAACTGGATTGGCTAAACGCACACTACCTCGCCGAAATGCCTGTCGGCGCGTTAAGCGATGCAGTCGCAAAACGCTTATCTGCACAAGGATTGGATGCCAAGCAAAACGCACAGTTTACTGAGATAGTCACGGAAATGCGCACGCGTTATAAAACAATATCGGCACTTGCCGCAGGATTATCATTCATATACCGACAACCAGACTACGATGCGAAAACTGCACAAAGTTACCATATCCCCGATATCATCGCACTACTCAATACTTGGTCTAACCGCATAAAAATTGAGCAAGCGGATGATTGGAACTCCGATGCACTCAAAACAGCGCTCACCCACTTTAGTCAGCAACAAAATATCAAAATGGGAATGATAGCAAAGCCGCTACGCTTTGTATTAACTGCAGATAACCCTAGCCCTAGTTTGGGGCAAGTGATGGCGTGGTTAGGCAAAGACGAATGTATTGCTAGGATAAACAGATTTACTAAGGCAGGTTGTTGAAAAGCGTTATCAGCTAAGGAAATAGATCTTTTGTGGTATTATATAGGATAATATATTTTACTAAGTAGTCCTTCTTATCGCAGATATCATAACTATATGCACATAACTATAAAGCATTATAAGTTGCTACCTTTAAGCACATTCTTGTTGATGGCAATGGTGGTAGTTATATTGTGGCAACCTGCGATTGCGCAACCATCTTCATTGCCTTCTTGTACTGCAACCATAACGGACACTGATGACGACGGTGTGGATGCGGCTATGGATATCGACAAAGATGGTGATGGTCTAATAGAACTGTGCAGCTTAGAAGGATTGAATGCGATACGCCATCAGCTGGACGGCACTGGCTACAGAGCAGATAGCGGTGCAGAAATTATAATGACAGGTTGTCCTGACGATGGTGGCTGTCGTGGCTACGAGTTGGTTCTAGGTTTAGACTTTGCAGATGCTGACAGTTATGACAGTGGAAACATTAATACGGCATGGACGACGGCAGCAGGATGGCTACCAATAGGCACATTCAATGCGATATTTGAAGGCAACGGCTATACGCTATCTAATCTAAGGATAGAGAGATCTGTTAATGATGTAGGTTTATTCAGTGCGACAGGCACCAATTCTAGAATGACTAATATTAGCCTGTTCAATGCAGTTGTCACCGGACAGGATAATGTAGGCAGTTTAGTCGGCAACAATGGGGGGAGTATAACGAACAGTTATGCATCAGAGGGTATGATAGAGGGCCGAAATCGGGTAGGTGGTTTAGTCGGCAATAATCAGGGTGATATAACGAACAGCTATGCGGCGAGTAATGTGACAGGCAATCAAGCTGTAGGCGGTTTAGTCGGCTTTAACGATACTGAGGGTAGTATAACGAACAGCTATGCGGCGAGTAGCGTGTCCGGGACTTTTGTTGTAGGCGGTTTAGTTGGTCGAAATTTCTTCAATAGTAATATTACAAATAGCTATGCGACGGGGGCTGTGACTGGGAGAGGAACAAGTTTAGGTGGCTTAGTCGGCATCAATGAATTGGGTCTTGGTCATATTACGAACAGTTATGCGACTGGTAAGGTGACAAGAACTGGTGATCCCCTATTTATAGGTGGTTTAGTTGGCAATCCGAGAGATGGTGGGTTTTCTAACAGCAAAGTTCTGAGCCTTGAGCAGCTACAGGAGCGCACTACGGCAACTGACATATACAGTGAATGGAGCACCCTAGACTGGGATTTTGGTACTGCAACACAAAACCCGAGGCTGAAATATGCGATAGGCGATCCTAACACCCCAGCCTGTGGCATCGCCGAGCAACCTAGCTGCGGGAGTTTATTGCCTAATCAATTTCCTCCCCCAGTCTTCCTGGATAATCTCACTGTGTTCAACGGTCTTCAATTGAATCCTGATTTTGATCCAATGCAGACATTTGATTATACAGTGGTTATTGATGATAAGACGGCCACTTCAATAACACTGCAAGCAACGGCTACTACAGATAGTGTTATTACCATGCGTGGCGGTGGCATAGCAGAGGTAGCGGCTATCAGTACCATCCGTCAAGATATTCCGCTAACCGGACCTGACGACATCACCATTACGATTGCAGTATCCGAAGAGGGAAAGAAGACGAGTACCTACCGTTTGTCTATTCAAATAGAACTCGTTATATCACTCCCCTCGTGTCTTCTGGATCTAGACGATACTGATAACGACGATGTGGATGCGGCTATGGATATCGACAAAGATAATGATGGTCTAATAGAAATCTGCGATATAGAGGGATTGGATGCAATGCGCTATCAGCTGGACGGCACTGGCTATCGAGCGAGTATCATCGCACCCCGGATAACGGCAGGCTGTCCTGATGGTGGCTGTCGTGGCTACGAGTTGGTTCGCAGTTTAGACTTTCAAGATGCTACCAGCTATGACACTGGGCGCATTAATCCGGCATGGACGACAGGTAAAGGATGGCTGCCGATTGGTACTAGAGGTCTAGTCCTTGAGAGGGGATTTGATGTGTTGCGTTTCCATGCAGCATTTGAAGGCAACGGACATACGATATCCAACTTAATGATAAACAGACCTGACGAGGATAGTATAGGTTTATTCGGTGCATTACAACCTAGAACTCCTTTTAATATGAATGATCATAGGATTACTAATGTGGGTCTGTTAGATGCAGTGATCACCGGGGGCAATAATGTCGGCAGCTTAGTCGGTTTGAGTCAAACTTATTATATAAGTTATAACTATGCGACGGGTGTTGTGGCGGGTGATGAAAATGTAGGCGGTTTGGTCGGCAGCAATATTGCGAATAGTAATGTAACGAACAACTATGCGACGAGTGCTGTGACCGGCAGTGAAAATGTAGGCGGCTTAGTCGGCTTAGTCGGTGACAATGATAGAAGTATGATTACGAACAGCTATGCGACCGGTGATGTGATGGGCGGTGAAAATGTAGGTGGTTTAGTCGGCAGAGCTAATCGTAATAGTAATATAACGAATAGTTATGCAACCGGTGATGTGACAGGTGATCAAAACCTAGGCAGTTTAGCTGGCAGTATTGCTGATGAAATAACGAACAGCTATACGACTAGTGATGTGCCAGGGAATAATCTGGTAGGCGATATCGTCGATGAAAATCTTGATTTGATTATGAACAGTCGGCGTCTGAGCATTGAGGACATGCAGTCACCCACAACAGCAACTGGTATATATAGTGACTGGAGCACAGCAGACTGGGATTTCGGTAATAATCAACAATATCCGGCACTGAAATCCTCTGATGGTCGTGTATTGGCCAATCAATTTCGCGGTCTTTTGGATAATCTCACGGTAACCAACGGTATACTGACGCCTGCGTTTAATCCGCAGAGACTGGCTTATGCTGTGGCGATTGATCAGATGGTCACTTCAATAACACTGCAAGCAACGGCTACTACAGATAGTGCTATTACCATTCGCAGTGATGGCATAGCAGAGCGAACGATCGCCAATACTATCAGTCAGGCTATTCCTGTAAGTGTTGGTACCACCATTACGATTGTAGTGTCTGCACCCAATGGCAGGGCAGCGAGCATCTACATGCTGACTGCAGCCCCACCCAGTAGTGATGCGAGTCTGAGTGATTTAGCGCTAACGCAGTCGGACGGGACACTGATTCCATTGACTGAGACTTTTGACTCGACAATGACCAGCTATAGGTTGGATGTTATGAACCCAATAGATCAAGTGCAAGTAATAGCAACGGCAACCCACCCTGCTGCGACTATCACAGTGGATAGTATGTCAGTGGCTAGCGGAGAAGCCAGTCAAAATATTAGGCTAACCGAAGATGGGGTGACAATGATTAGCATTAGAGTCACTGCACAAGACGGAACCACAGAGGACTATGTGCTAGCCGTGTCCCTTATCCCGAGTAGTGATGCGAGCTTAAGTGACCTAGTGCTTACCCGAGCAGATGGAACAGTGCTTCCGCTGGATAATACCTTTTTACTGACAACGACGACCTATACGGTGAGTGTCGCAGCCAGGCAGGTGCGGGTGATGCCAACGGCGACTGCAGGTGACCTGTCTGAGATTACCGTGCGTGCTAATAGTTTCATCACTGAGACCGTTGCCAGTGGTTCGGCGACTGCCGAGTTTGTGCCACTCAGGGAGATAGGTGAGAGTACGCTAATAGAGATTAGCATTGACGCAGAAGATGGTACACAAATAGTTTATCGCCTATTTTTGTTGCGTGTGCCGATTGTGTGGAGTGAGTTTCCTGGTGGGGCCACGGCAGTGTGCGAAGATGACGACATAGATAACGATAACGACGGCTTGATAGAGATGTGTTATTTAGAAGATGTCAATGCGATTCGTTATCAGTTAGATGGTTCAGGTTCTCGACCATCTCGTGGTGCTATTTTAGTCACCACTGGTTGCGGGGGTGGTGCCGATAACAATACCTGTATCGGCTACGAGTTGGTGCGCGACTTGGATTTTAATGACGATGCTAGCTATCGACAAGCATCGACCAATCAGCCCAGATGGACTGCCGGTGCTGGCTGGCCTTATATAGGAAGTGAGATTGCTAGGGCTGATTCATCTGTGTTTTCTGGTATCTTAGAAGGCAACGGCCATACGATCGCCAATTTATTCGTCAGATCTTCGCACGATGCTAAGAGACACGGTAAATTTATTGAGCGCGTTAGCGGCACGATACGCAACTTAGGATTTGACAATGCTGCTATCACGATTACAAAAGGCCGGGTACCTACCGACTCATCTCGCGTTAGTATTTTCGCTGGTGCAGTAGAACCCAATGGTCGTATTATCAACTGCTATATCTCAGGGGTGGCAAATAATCAGCAGGTCCCTCTAGATGCGCCGGTAAATCCTGGCGCATTTATAGCAGACTCATTTAATAGTGGTTTTGTATGGCAGAATCAAGGCAAGCTATTTAACAATTATATAGATATGAAGTTTAGCGGTTTTACGCGAAGTTTATTTGCCCTCTCTAATCTTAATGAGATATCCAATAACTATATTCTCGGAGACGCCAGCAACACCCAACTCCCAGAGGAGAATGCTCGTATGGATGATCCTATAGTGAGTAGGATACCTGCTGTATCTAGTAATTTGGGAGTAATAGAGAATATTTATTATGCGGTTGAAACCACCACCGGCACAGCCACTATATCGGGTGGCACCTCCGGAGCTATTATAAGCAGTTATTATGATAGTGAGAAGTGGCGAGGAACCGATAGAGTTGCTGGTAGCATTGATGGTAATGGTAGCGTTCAAAACTCAGGAGGATTTAGTACGAGAGCCTTGCAAACACCAACAGCAGCGAACCCCGATGATGAGGATAGCCCGTATTATCAGTGGCATGAAGATAACTGGTACTTTGGAACAAACACCGAATATCCGCTACTCAAATACGGACGCGGTGATAACGAAGCTAACCCTGCTTGTGGTCGTTCTCAGCAGCCTAGCTGTGGTACTTTATTACGCGGACAAGGAACCGCGTCCATCGATGCGAGCTTAAGTGATGTACAACTGGTAGGCGATGATGACACAGTGATAGAAGATTTCTTCGCAGTGTCAACGACGACCTATACGGTGGTTGTACCAAACGCGGTAGCGCAAGTACGAGTGATGCCAACCGCAACAAGAGGTGACTTTACCATGATTATGGTGAGTGCCGGCAATATCTCTGAGACCGTCGCCAGTGGTTTTGCGACTGATCAGTTTGTGCCGCTAGAGGAAGGCAAAGAGACAACGATAGAAATAGTCGTGACCGCTCCGGATACAGTAGCGCAGAGCACCTATCGCGTGTTTGTGACTCGTGCATTGAGCATCGCAGACGATGATGCGAGCTTAAGCGGTTTAGTGCTCAGACAAACTGATAACACAGTGATTACACTGGCTGAAGATTTTGCCCCAGAAACGACTATGTATAACGCGCGTGTAGCCAACGCGGTAGCGCAAGTGCAGGTAATGCCAACGGCAACTAACCCCGATGCGACTATCACAGTGGATAATTTTCCAGTGGATAGCAATAGAAATATTGATCTAATTGAGGGAGATTTTACGCGGATTGCGATTGAAGTGACGGCAGAAGACCGGAGCACGACTCAGATCTATACGGTGACTGTGTATCGAGAACCAAGTACTGTTGCGACTCTAAGTGATTTGATGCTAGTGCAACGCGATGGAACACCGATTTCACTGACTGAAAGTTTTGCACCGGCAACCACAATGTATGCGACGAGTGTAGCCAACAGCATAGCAGAGGTACGGGTGATGCCAACGGCAGCTAATCAGAATGCAACTATCACAGTGGGTATTGATACGGTGGCGAGCGGTGATCAGAGTAGCAATATTATGCTCACCGCAGGCGAAGTCACAACGATTACGATTGTCGTCACAGCGCAAGACAACATGGCTACTGAGCGCTACACGATAGCAGTGTTCCGCCCGCTAAATAGTGATGCGAGCTTAAGTGATTTAGCGCTGGTGCGAGCAGATCGGGTGACGATTCCTCTGGACAATAGTTTTTTACTGACCACAACGACCTATACGGTGGGTGTGTCAGCCGAGCAGGTGCAGGTAATGCCAACAGCGACTGCAGGTACCTTATCAGAGATTACCGTAAGTGCTAATGATTTTACTGAGACCGTCGCCAGTGGTTCGGCGACTGACGGGTTTGTGCGTTTAGGGGAGATTGGTGAGAATATCACGATAAATATAGAGGTGGTAGCACAGGATGGCACACAAGCAGCGTATCGCCTAGTTTTGTTTCGAGTATTCGATGCGTGGAGTGAGTTTCCTGGTGGTGCCACAGCAGTCTGCTCCGATGACGACATAGATAACGATAACGACGGCTTGATAGAGATGTGCTATCTGGAAGA